>QIAI01000336.1:6490-10924 GCA_003224995.1 Acidobacteriota bacterium | reverse complement strand
GCTCAGGATGACAATCGTAAGGAAGTCTGGCGAATTTGATGCGCCTTTCCCTGTGTCTCTGTGCCTCGGTAGTGAAAACGCCCGCTGGTTTTTACGGGAGTCGCGGTTAGAGAGTCAATCTTCCGGTGGCGAGATCTGCCACCAGTTTCAGGTCAGCTTCGAGGAAGTCGTAGGTAGGTAATTCGGCGGGGGTGGCCCATTGCAGGTCCTTGAAGATGCGATTCTCGATCTGGCCTTGATATTCGCGCACCACAAAAAAGCGAAGCTCGACGGAGTTGCCGCTCTTATATTCGTGGCGGATGCGCGCGACTTCGTCGCCAATGGTCGCGTCGATGCCGAGTTCTTCTTCCAGTTCGCGGCGCAGGGCGTAGCGCGGTTGCTCTCCCTCTTCGATTTTGCCGCCGGGGAATTCCCACTTGAGGGGCATCGTTTGATGCTTGGCGCGTTGGCAGACGAGAATTGTCCCCTCTTTTACGATGAGTCCAGCCACGACGCGCTTCATCATCGGGACTCGACCGTGGCAGCCGTCGCGCTGCGGGCAGGATCGACGCAGCTGGTGAAAGTGAAGGCGAACGCGGCCACGCCTGCCGGACAGCGCAACTCGAGAGTGTGCTGCGCGAACTCGGGATTGTTCACCAGCGCGTACATGCGCGCCTGCTGAACCCGGACGTAGCTTTCCGCGTTTGCGGTGCGAAACTGCGTATCCATGGTCTTCTGCGATGGAGTGAGCGGCTTGCCATCCTGAAGCAGCACGACGTCACAGGCATTGCCCCGAGGCGCCGCCATCACCAGGTTTACTCCACTGGCCTCGTACTTGACCACAAGGCTGTGCTCGCCCTCTCCGGCGGCCTCCATGTACTCCGCGGTGGAGGCCCAGCGTCCACCGGCGTAGAAGCAATTCTCCTGCAACTGGTCGGGCAAAACGTAGTCAGCGATGGAGTCTTCCCGGAAGCCGCCCTCGTTGACAATGCGGCCGCGCGCATTTCCGAGGTAGAGTTCAGGACTGGGACGAAAGCAGACGGCGCCCTCGCGGTCCTCGTCGCGCAGTGGTTCCATCAGGGGAGGAAACGCCAGCGTTGGATTGGCCTCCAGCAGCAACTCGCGGATGACTTCTTCGCACTCTCGGTAGGCGCCCTCGCCAAAGTGGGCGTAGCGAAGGTAGCCTTCTTTATCGAGAAGATATTTGGTGGGCCAGTACCGGTTGGCGAAAGCTTTCCAAATCTCGCGATCGTTGTCCACTACGATGGGATAGGTGAGTCCGAATTCGCGCACGCCTCTTTCCACATTGGATTCGTACTGGGCGAAGGTGAACTCGGGGGTATGTACCCCAATCACCGTGAGACCCTTGCCTACATAGCGTTCGTGCCAGGCTTGCACATAAGGCAGAGTGCGGACGCAATTGACGCAGGTGTAATCCCAAAAATCGACCAGCACCACGCGGCCGCGTAACTGGCGGAAGCTCAGCGGAGGCGAATTCAGCCACAGGCGCCCAATCTCCGGCGCACGCACTTTCCCCTTATCGACTCTCATGCCGGGGAGCTTTCCAGTTTCTTGCCGACCACTCCGGCACAGTATTCGACGAATTCGCGGTCCTGCTGCGAGAAGGCGGAGGGAAAATGGCTATCGATGTCGAGTTCGCCGGCGACCTTGCCGCCTTTAAACACGGGCGCGATAATCTCGGATTTGGTTTCAAGGGAGCAGGCCAGGTAGCGCGGATCCTTGGCCACATCGTCAACCACAACGGTCTTGCCGGTGGACGCGGCCGCTCCGCAAATGCCCTGGTGCAAGGGAATGCGGGTGTGCGGGGTCATGGCGCCCTGGAATGGACCGAGCACCAGCACGGGAGGCTGGCTGCCTTCGTCCAGCATATAGAAGCCGACCCAGTTGTACTTCAGCATGCGTTCATGCAGCAGGGCGACGAGCCCGGTCATCAGTTCGTGCGCGGACCTGGAGGCCACGGCCAAATGATCGACTTCGCTGCGGACTCCGTCGAGCGTCACCGAATTTTGCATGGCAACAATCTTAAACTAACGGTGCATTCCGAACCGGCATCTCCTCGATTACATCCGTGATGCAGCGCATTCCCCAGACCAGGGGGAATTGTTGAGGGTGCATGGCGGCCGCCAAGGCATGTAGACCAGCGATTAACGTGGGCGCCGGGGTATTGAGAAGTTCGTCCCGGATGCAATAGACACGGCCTTCGCGCACCGCCCGCATTGCGAGCCAGCTGCGATCTCTCATGATTTTGGCAAGGGGCACGCGATCGCCGGCGCCGCACCAGGCAGCAAGCAAGACGTCGGGGTCAGCCTCCACGACGGCTTCGGGCAGAATCTGCGCGCCGGGCGTAGCGATGAACTCTCCTCCAGCCGCTTCCACCAGCTCCGCGACCCATTTTTGCGATGCGATCACCGGTTTGCCCCACTCCTCGCAGAACACCCTTTGTCGCGGAAGGGCTGCCGCTTGCTCTCGGACGTGGGCGATCTCGCCTTCCATGGCGCGAACCACTTCCTCGCCGCGCTCCGGAACACCCATGATCCCGGCAATGGAAGCAATGTCGGTGTAGATGTCGGCCAGGTTTTTTGGAGCGACGCCAAGAAAGCGCGCACCCGACTTAAGAATCTCCGCCAACGATTTTTCCTGGAAAGGAATGGCAGCGATCACCAGGTCCGGCCGGGCAGCCATGATCTCGGAAGCGTTGGCGGTCCAGGAATCATCCACCACGATCCGGTCGCGCCCGATCGCGGGGCAGACGTCCACGCAATAACGCGTGCAAGCTACCACACGGTCGAGTTGCCCGATCGCTTCGAGGATTACGGTTGCGCTGGGTTGCAGGCTCACTATCCGGCGGGGTGAGTGGGAGAAGTTCATGCGGAGATTGGAAAGGAATATCTTAAATGGTCCGATCGCTGCGGCACTATCGCAACGGTCCTATCGCTCGCGATGGCTCGGCCCGGCTGCGATTGCGTCTCCTATTTACAATTGTGGAATGTACTCCGCCCAGGTTCTCGATCACTTCCAGAATCCTCGCAATACCGGGGAAATTCAAAATGCGGACGCACGCGTCCAAATTGAAAATCCGGCGTGCGGCGATGTTCTGGAGCTTACCGCGAAGATCGCCGGCGAACGCATTGCGGAGATTCGGTTTCGGGCGAAGGGATGTGTATCCGCAATGGCGTGCTCTTCCGCGCTGACCGAGATGGTTGCTGGCAGGACCGTGGAAGAGGCGCGCGCACTGACCCGCGAAGAGCTGTTGCGGAGGGTAGGGGGATTGCCCGCGGCATCGGGGCACGCCGCGTACCTGGCGATGGACGCGCTGCAGGCACTGCTAAAGCAAGTTTAGAAATTCGCGTTGGAGTGGAGTGCACTGCTTGCCATCCCGGCATAGCGGTTGTGGCGGGGAAAGCAGGTCCTTCGCTTCGCCCAGGATGACAATTCTTAAGCGAATAGTGGATGCGGCTTGAAATTGGGAGCGAAGCTCATCTGCATCCGAACCAGATCGGCAGGATCGTAGGTGTCCTCCTGGCCGCATTCATCGCAACGCACCGTCATACGAAAATCAAGTTCCGGGGGAGGTGAGAAGGCGTCCGTCTCCCCCAGCGGGATCTTGTGACCGCTGAACAGATTCTGTTGTCGATGGAATTTGTGGTTCTTGCAGATCACGACCCAGCAGTATGGGTCGTCCTCACCCCAGGCATTCCAGGTAGCCATCGTATTTACCCCATTCTCACAGAATGCGACACCACTGAAGTGGCCGGCGGGGGAGAGGTCTACGAGCCTTGGGTGAAAAATATGCGAGGGGGCGGGGCAGGGTCAAGTAATCGCGGTGTGTTCTTACAAATTCATTACAAGTGGTTACCGTGGTTGAGGAGGACAACTTCAGGAAAAGCAGGCCCCCTTGGACTTCGCTCAGGATGACAAACTTTAGATAGAAGGCAATCGCAAACTCTAGACAGAACGAAATCGCGAAATTTAGATAGAACAGAATCGCAACTTCAGATAAAGCAGTGACAAATTTTCGGACAAAAATTGCGATTCATGAGATTGAGTCATTTTTGGGGAAATAGATTCGCCAGCCTCGCTTCTCGGCCATGGTTTTGAGGTCGGGATTAGGATTGATGGCGAAGGGGTGGCGCGCGACCGAGAGCATATCGGCATCCCAACGGGAATTGCCGAAGGCGGCATCGAGTTTCTTTTTCACGGCCGTGCGAATTGCTTTCGGCTTGCCATCGCCGCTCGGAATGCGGATCAGCTTGTCAGTGATTCGCAGGGAGTCGATTTTGACGGCGGCGGCGAGGATGTGGTCGCGCGCAATGTCAAAATGCCGCATCGCCGCCCGAATCACCCACTCGTTGGTGGAGGACACGGCCCACACGTCGCAACCCTGGGCTTGCAGTTCGCTTACCAGGCGGCGCATCTCGGGGAAAATCCGGGCGG
>QIAI01000336.1:0-6306 GCA_003224995.1 Acidobacteriota bacterium | reverse complement strand
AGCGTGCCATCGCAGTCGAAAGCGGCGAATCGCGGCTTCAGGCGAAGAACAGAGTCGACGAATTCTTCGCTCGGGTGCGCCGGCGGGGATTTCGTTCGCCTGGTGGCCCGCGACGGAGTGGAGGTCTTTTGCTTTTTTCTGGATTTCTTAACTACCGTTTTTTTTCGCACAGGGTGTCCGCTGAAAGCAATCCCGCCTCGACGGCAGAGTGGGAATTGTAATGGATGAGACTGGCTTGCGGGTTAACCTGTAGAGCCCGAGTTGAGGGACGCGTACTCGTCCGGCGTATTGATGTTGGCAATCACCAGCGGATCATCGACCGGCACATACTCGATGTGCTCCGCATTCTGATGTTCAACATCACGTGCCGTCGCGGTCGCTGCGGCTCTTAGAAAGGCTTCGATCATTTCGCGGGCGAGGAGGATGGGGTGTCCATGTTTCCCCTGGTACTGCGGAACGGCAGCCCACTTCCAATTCGCAATCGCCCCGGCGAATGCGTCGGATAGCATTTGAATGGTTGCATTGCCGACCGGGGGACGGTCCACCAGGGTCACCATTGCCGCGTCTCGTCCGCGATTGAGAACCTCATGCAGGCCGACTTGCAGGGAGCTGAACTGTCCGCGCGACGGATCCGGATTGACGACCAGGGAAGCACCCTCGGCATACACGACCGGCGTGATCGCGGCAGCGTTGTTTCCAGCCACCACGATCACCAGTTCGGTAAAGAGGGAAAGTGAATGAATCTGCGCAGAAAGAAACGTACCGCCGGCTCGCGCAGCGCCGGGTGGCCAGGGCAGCATCGCTTTGTCCGTCCCCATGCGAGTGGAATCGCCTGCCGCCAGGATCACGCCGCACAGACTTGGGGCCCGGCTCATGTCGCGAAGATAGCAGAAAGGGAGAGGGAAGTCAGTGCAGACGCGCGAGGAAGTTACTCTGCAGGTTTAGTTTCCGGCTCTGCCGCGTGATCCGATGCGGAAGTAAGATTCTCGTCGCCGGTCTTGTGATTAAGAAACCAACTCATATGCGGGAGGGCACGCTCGGCCTTGCGGCGGACGGCAATCAATTCAGCCGTGATGGCGACGGCGATTTCTTCGGGCGTGACCGCTCCGATATCGAGACCGATGGGCGCGTGGACCCGCTCAAAAATCTGGCTGGACAAACCTTCTTTCTGTAGCTCGCGAAAGATGCCGATCGTCTTGCGCTTGGAGCCGATCATGCCCACGTAGCGGGCTTTGGTCTGGACTGCCCAGCGCAACACTTGCATGTCGTCGCGGTGTCCACGCGTCACGATCACGATGTAGGCGGCCTCGGTGATCTGCAGGGAGTTCATCGCCTGATCGAAGTCTTGCGCGATGACTTCGCGAGCCTCCGGAAAGCGCTCGCGACTGGCATAGGCCTCGCGATCGTCGATCACGGTCACGTCAAATCCGACGTCTTTGGCGGTTTTATAAAGACTTGTGGAGACATGACCTGCACCGAAAATATAAAGTAAAACAGGAGGTAGCACCGGTTCGATGAAAATCTCCAGGGTGCCTCCACAGACGAGGCCGGTGTCGTACTTGGGATCGTGGTTGAGGTCGAAGGAGAGGGTGCGCGGTTTCTCTTGCTCCATGACTTCGCGGGCGGCTCGCCAAACGTCGGCTTCGACGCAACCGCCGCCGATCGTGCCGAAGATCGAGCCATCTTCGCGGACGAGCATTTTCGCGGTCTTGAAAGAGGGAATCGAGCCGCGCACATTGACGATGGTGGCTACGGCGCCACGCTGCCCGGCGTTCCTCAACTTGACAATCTCTTCGTAAATGTCCATCTGGGGTGATTATTGGGGGTTCCGGGAAGCAAGTCAAACTGAGGGTGTGTCTCAGATGCTCTCGAAAAAGATCTTAGAATGTAGAGGAGTGGAAGCGGTTCGCAGAGAAAAGCTTTTAATCGCGAAGTTGGCGCGAAGGCCGCGAAGGGTTATGCGGATGTGCGGGGTGTCGTTAGCATGTGGGTTCGGCGAAAAGAAAGCTGTGCGGGGTTCATGAAATGCTTGTGAGCCGCAGGTTCTGCCGGGAAGGTCCGGCAAGAATTGGCCCAAAAAGCGGCTGGCTACAACCAACCCTTGCCGCGCGCGATACGAGCGGCGTCTACCCGGTTCGCCGCACCTAGCTTGCTGATGGCTTCAGAAAGGTAGTTGCGCACCGTCCCTTCGGAAAGTCCGAGTTCGCCGGCAATGTCGCCGCTCGGTTTGCCCTCCCCCGCCAGGCGCAGAACTTGGCGCTCACGATCGGTGAGAGGATCGAGTTCGCCCCAGGCTTCGGTCGCCAGCTCGGGATCGATCACCCGCAATCCGCGGTGCACGCGGCGCACCGCGTCGGCCAATTCCTCCGCGGGACGATCTTTCAGCAGATATCCCGAGGCGCCGGCGTCTAGAGCACGGCGCAAATATCCGGAACGGGCAAAGGTAGTTACGATCACCACTCTCGTTCCTGTACGCCGCCGCTTCAGTTCCCCGGCCACTTCCAGGCCGGACATCGTCGGCATCTCAATATCTGTGATGAACACGTCCGGCTCGTGGGCGAGTACGGCTTCGAGGGCTTCCCGGCCATTACGCGCGCGCGATACCACCGAGATGTCGCCCTCAATCTCAAGCAGAGCTGCGAGCGCGCCTAGCACCATGCCTTGATCTTCTGCGATCACCACACGGATGGTCTTGCGCAGGTCTTTGCCGATAGCATTCACGGTCAGAGGGGTTCCTCGGAAGTATCGATTGGCAATTGCACGATGAGCCGGGTTCCGCTGGCGGTGTCGCGCTGTAGATTACCGCCCAGAGCTTCCACACGCTCACGCATACCGCGCAGGCCATTTCCTTCTAAGGCAATGCCGCCGCGGCCGTCGTCGTGGATTTCGAGCCGGCAATGCCCGTTCTCCCGCTCTACCTGGAGGCGGCAATTGCGCGCTTGCGAATGGCGAACCACATTCGTGATGGCTTCGCGCAGCACCAGGGCGAGCACGTTTTCCTGGGCCGCAGGAAGCCTCACTGGCGTGGAATGAAAATCCGTCTTTACACCCGCGGTCAGCAGGGTGGCCTTGGCCTGTTCAATCTCGGCAGCCAATCCTTTACAGCGATAGCCGCCGATCGCCAGCCGCACGTCGGCCAGTGCTTGGCGCGCGGTCTGCTCCACGTCGCGGATTTCTAATTTCGCCTGCGCGGCATCGCGATCGATGAGCTTGCCGGCAAGCTCCGATTTCAGCGTGATCACCGATAGCGTATGACCTAGCAGGTCGTGCAGATCACGGGCAATCCGTTCGCGTTCGGCAATCTTGGCGAGATGCCCGATCTCCGCATGTGCCAGCCGCAACTCTTCCAGGTGCCGATGCCGTTGCGCAAAATAAATGTTGGCTGCACCGATGAAGGTGGAGAGAAAAGTCGCAGGGAACAGAAACCCGTTCGTAAGGTGGAGCAGCCAGGCTTCCAGGGCTGCAACCGCCACCACGCTGGCAATCGCCACCGCTGCGGCCCATTCCGTGTCCAGTGCGAAGGGCACCATCGATGCGGCGTAAATAAAAAAATTTGCGGCGCCGCCGTTAAACGGCGCATAGATGATCCCGAGTACTCCAATGCCCGCCACACAAATCAGCGACCACGGCCTGCGGCTCTCGAAAAAACTGAAATACAAGAATAGGAACACCGCGAGCCCAACGAGGGTCGCCGCCCATTCTGCCGGACGGGCATGCTGGGTAACCGGTTGCCACAGAAAAAACGTCAGGTATGCCAGCCAAATGTAGGGTACCCAGCGCGGAATTCGAGTCGTTGTGCACGGATTCATGGACACTTCATTCGCCCTGGTCAGGCAGAGGGTTTGGCGATCGCGGTCGCATCTTTGGTCTCATATCAACCAGGGCTTGCTCCTCCGGACTCGGAATGCTGCAGAGCGAATCCCCATAATCTTGAATCGCCACCTGCTGCTACGATCTTCCCACAGATCCATCGCTGTCCAAAACCGCGCGATTGATCCATTGATAATGAGGGGATCCCTTCTCGAACCGCAATTGCGAGCCTTTCACCCGTTCACACTTTCATCGCGCTGAAAACCCAGGCGCGCGATTCCGAGAAAGATAAGGGTGAAGCCGACCAGCGCGCCCCAATGGCTCGCGACCGCACCTCGACCTCCTCCCACGAGACTTAGCGCCAACTGTCCGAGGTGGTAGGGAGGCAACACCGGCGCCAGCTTCTGCAAAAATCTGGGGAGCAGGTTGATTGGGATCCATAAGCCCGAGGCGAATGACATTGGTAGATAAAGAAGGTTGACGATCGCCGGCGCAGCGTTGGGCCCAGCAAAGGCTCCGATGGCGAGTCCCATCGCGCAAAAACAGATTGCGCCGGTGACCAGCGTCCCCAACAGCCTCAACGCCTGTGCCGTGCCGAGGTGAACGCCGCCAAACGTGATTCCCAGCACCATCAGCAAAATCACAATAATGGCGCTAAATGCCATGCTGGTGAGGACTTTTGCTCCGAAGTACGCCAGTGGAGGCATGTGACTCGCTCGCTTCAGTTGCAGCCAGCCTAAGCCGCGTTCCATCGCTACTCCGACGCCGAATCCGAAAAGCGAGGCACCCATCACGCCAAAAGTCGCGTAGCTCGCGACCAGGTAGGTGGTTATGCCGACCCCCTCGTTGCGCTGTCCTCGATTCAGAACAAGGCCGAACAGGACGTAGGACATCACCGGGAAGAGAATCGTCGACACTGAGTACACGGGAAGCCGCAGGCGTCCAAGAAAATCGTACTTCGCTTCTTTTGCAAAGATGGCGATCACTTGTCCCAACCGGCGACGCGGGAATTCCTGCGCAAAAGGGCATGCTGTGCTCACAATCTGGCTCCGCTCATTTGAGGATTTTCGGTTTCCGGATCGCACGTCAGAGCGAGGAAAGCATCTTCCAGACCCGCGCGCGTGACTTCCAAATCCTGAAGATCAGGGTCGAGCCGCAACAACTCGCGGGTGACGCGCTCGGCCGCGGTGGTGCGAATCAGCATGACTCCTCGGTCTGAGTGCACCTCACGCACGCCTGGAATGCTGCACAGGCTTGCGACCGGTAGACTCGTCTGTATCACCACAATGCGGTCGGCGAGCGCGTCCGCTTCTTCCAGATAGTGAGTTGTCAGAAGCACGGTTTTGCCGCGCGCGAGCAGTTGCCGGATCTGACTCCAAAGCAAGCGTCGCGCTTCCACGTCCAGGCCCACGGTGGGCTCGTCAAGAAACAGCAGATCGGGATCGCCGCATACCGCCAGCGCAAACAGCACTCGCTGCTTTTGCCCACCGGAGAGTTCGCCGAACATCCGGTTTTCCGTTCCTTCCAGTCCCGCAACCCGGAGGCTTTCGGCCAGCGGCAGCGGGGAAGGATAGTAGCTGGAAAACAGGTCAATGTGCTCCCGGACGCGTAGCTTTTCCGGAATGCGGCCGACCTGCAGCATCGCTCCCGTACGCATCCGGTTCTCTGGCTTGCGGGGATCGCCACCGAATACCGCCACATGACCGGTGTCGGCCGGCGCAAGCCCGAGTAGCAGTTTGATCGCCGTGGTTTTCCCCGCGCCATTCGGCCCCAGGACGGCCAGCAATTCGCCCGCGCGCACTTCCAGGCTCAACTGGCGAAGAGCATAAACCTCGCCGAACTTCTTGCTAGCTCTGCTCAGGCGTGCCACCACCCTGCCATTTCTTCTCACCGCCACCGAGCTCGTCACCTGCGCCGCCGCTGATGCCATGCCATGCCTCATTCCGCTGGGGCGAACCCACTGGCCAGCTGGTGCAGGCATCATGCCGGACTCCAGTTGCATCTACCAGTGCAGATCATCACGCGTGGCGGATGACAAATGTCATGGCCCGGCTGAGCGGCCCGGCACCAGCGAAGCAATTGACAGCGCAGGGGTTCTGCACTAACAATGACGAAAATCCAACTTTAAGCAAACGCGGAGGAAACGCATGTCCGATCAGGACGGGGTGACAGTAGTTCACGAAGGTGGCAGCAATGCAGGCAAGTGGATCCTGCTTTTGTTAGCGGTTATCTACGTGGCGGCCTCAATGTATTTCCTGGTGGATCTCCACGGCAGCGTCAACAAGCTGACGCAGGACCAAACGGCCACTCAGAAACAAATTGCCGATCTGACCGGCCGCATGCAGGCCGCGGAGTCGGAAGCCGAAACTCTAGGCCAGCAGGTAGGCATCACTAAGAAAGAACTCGCCCAACGTGCCGCGCAGTTGCGGCAAGCCCAGCGCGAAGCTGAGGAGCGGTTAGCCAAAGAGCAAAAAGAGCAGATCACCGCCGTCAGCG
>QIAI01000335.1 GCA_003224995.1 Acidobacteriota bacterium | reverse complement strand
GTATGCCAGCCGCTCGTAAACCTCGGTTGGAGACTTCGCCACCATCCCCGCAACTCCCATGGGATAGCCGATGACGGTGACCAACTCTCCCGGAGGCGTCACCCGTTTTGCCATGGGCAATGCCTCCAAACTTCGGGTGGTTGCCGCAAACTCGACGTGCAGAATCGCCAGATCACTGTGTGCGGAGACCACGGTCGGAGTCAGTTCAAACGGGGTTGGCGACCCTGGGAAAAATGCCACAAGCTTTTCAAGCGACGGGGTTGCGCCGCGGCGAATCAATGCGTCGGCTTCCGGATCTCCAAACCACGGTTCCGAGACGTGCCGGTTCGTGGCCATCAATCCCTTGGCGACAATGAAGCCGGTTCCGGAAACGCGAGCCCGCAGCCGTGCCGGCTGGTTGGGAAATCCCACTTGGTAAACGCCGAACACATAGCAGATGGAATTCCGATAGCGGGTCAGGACCATGGCCGGCATGGCCTGTTCCTGCTTGAGCAATTGAACCTGCTGGGAAAGGTTCCGAACCTGGTCCTGTAAATCATTACTTGGAGGCGGCGCATAGTAGTGCACCATCAGTCCGGTGCCGACCACTAAAAGCACAGCTGCTGCCGCCTGGACAAGTCCAGTCCAGCTTTCGCCAGCTTGGTCGACTGCAGGATTCAGGTCTGGCTCTGCCATAGAATTTCGATGCCAACCGTAATTTTTAGGGGGAGCGGGAAAGGACTGAGAGGCACGTCCTTTGTTACGTACTTATCTTGCAGGGAACCGGCGGTTTTCCCAAGACACGGAAGGTGATGTACTAAGGCGGAGGTTTACTGATCCAGCGGTTACGGCTCGAAACCCTAGCTCTCGTAAGCCTTTGCGGAAATTAAAGAGCCGGGAGCCCCGGCCGACGTTGGCGTGAGGGGCTCCCGGCTTGCAATGAAAACGCGAAACGATGTGTCTCAGTGCTCGAGGACTACAAGATCATAGGGATCGATTCCGACTCCGGTGATCGTGGACACCTGACAATCCAATTGAAAAGAACTAACGTTCATTGATTCCCAATCGCTCCGACATCTCCGCATAGAGGAACCCCTCGCCTGGGCGATACGGCTGCACCCATTCGCCGTCAATCACGAGCTGCGGAATCGCGCGCTTGCCCGTGCGGTTGATTACTTCCTGGGCGGCGCCAGGTGTTAATTCGATATCGATCTCTTTGTAAGCAATCTTGTGTTGTTCAAGAAAACGCTTGGCGGTGCGACAGTCAGGACACCATAAGGCGGAATAGAGAATGACTTCCATAGTATCTATGCGATGCGCAGCGAAACGAACTACGAATCTTTTACACGCGATCCAGTTCGTGCAGGGTCCGCTCATTCTGCACGTTTCCGGTATTGATGGTGGAAGCCGGCTCAAACAAAACGATCCATGCCTCTTCGTCAGCAACCGGGCGATGTTCGACGCCACGCGGGACCACCAGGAATTCGCCCTCTTCCAGCCAGATGTGTCGGTCGCGAAGCTCCATGCGAAAGCGCCCTTTGACCACCAGGAACAGCTCGTCTTCGTGTTCATGATGATGCCAGACGAACTCTCCTTTCAGCTTGTCGAGCTTTACCAGTTGGCCATTCAGTTCGCCGGCAACATAAGGCTTCCAATACTCCGTAATCTTTGCAAACTTCTCATCGAGATTGACCTTTTCCATATACTCTCCTGGTTCGAAATCGCTGTTCCCGTACATGGCACGCCAAGCTACAAGATTCGAACATGGAACTGAAGGTCGCACCAATATTTTGCGCTTCTTTCGCACTGGCGGTTGCCTGCTATGGGTTTCACCTGGTCGCACGAAACCTTTAACTGCGGGCAAACGGCTGCAGTCTGGAATCCAGTGACTTTGGTGGGTGTTCCTCCGGGTACTTTTCCCATCTCGGTTCGCGACTAAAATCGATGTACTCCCCTGCAGCATATATGGTTTTGACTTGCAGGCGCCTGTCCTCGGCCGTCTTTTCTCGCTGGAGTGTGCATGAGCGAAAGCTTTGAAGTTCTAGTGACCGATTGCCAGGTGCGCGCCGGTCTCGCCGTCGCCCGATCGCTAGCACGCCGCGGCGTGCGGGTTCTGGGCCTCTGTTCGGAGCCCGGCAGCCCTGCCTTCTACTCCCGCATCTTGACCACTGTCCTCCGCTCACCCTCGGCCATCCATGAGCCAGAAGCCTTTGTCCAATTCACTCTGCAGACGATTCGAAAATTCAGGATTCAGCTGGCCATTCCCATTACCGACCAGGCTGTGCTGCTGTTTGACCAGCATCGGGCTGGTTTGGAGAGCTTGACGCGGGTGGCAATGGCATCCGCCAGCGCCCTGCGTTCGGCCCTGGATAAGCGCATCAACCTCGACCTCGCCGTGAAGGTAGGCGTGCCTTGCGCAAAACAATTTGAGCTGACCAGCTTGCGACAGATTCCGGAAATGATTGATGTTTTGGGCTTTCCAATCGTCCTCAAGCGGCCGGGCGATCCCGTCGACAAGACGCTTCCGGCATTTTCCTTTCGTGTGCTATACGCGCATAACGAGGAGCAACTGCGCGGCTATGTCGCGGAACATTGTGCCCACGGCCAGTATCCGTTGTTCCAGGAAATGGCCACTGGCGAGATTCACAATGTGTGTTGCTTCGCTGCCCAGGGAGAAGTCCTGGCGGCCCACGAATACCAGTCCATTCGCCGACTGGAAGGTGCTGGAGTGTTCCGTAAGATCATCGAACCCAGTCCCGACCTGTTGCGGCACGCGCGTTCTCTGCTGGGTGCTTTGCGATGGGATGGCGCGGCTCATCTCGGCTTCTTCGTGGACAAAAAACGTGATCGCGTCTGGTACATGGAAACCAATAGTCGCTTCTGGGCGTCCATTCAGGGTTCAGTCCATGCGGGCTGGGATTTTCCTTATTGGGTGTACCAGTACTTTTTGCACGGGCAGCGGCCGAATCCCGGCCCCATCGAAGTTGGCAGCCTGACTTGCTGGCATCTCGGAGATCTAATTGCCTTGTTGAACTTTTGGCGGGGTGGCGAAATTCCTGCCACTGGAACCACTCCCACGCCTGCGCAAGCCACCCTGCAATACCTGAGCGGCTTCGCTCCCAACGTGCACTCCGACGTGTTTGCCTGGGATGACCCGGTACCGGCAGTCGTGGAGTATTGGAAAATTCGCAAGCGGCTGTTTGGAATGGTCCAGAAGAAGTTCGCGGCTGTGCCGGCTGCAGCCAGGAAGAGAAGATCGACCCTGCTAAACGCCGGGTTGGAAGTAGTCGAATTGAATACGTCCAAGCAGGACGAGGCGTCGGCGGTGAAGTGAGAAAAAGCCGCCAGTTTGGCTGGCGGCTTGTGATCCTCTGGTAAGAGCTTAAAACTAAGAGCTCAAGCTAGTTCTCGTACAGCAACACGCCCTCGTTCTTCTCCGAATCCACCGGTCGGTAGTACAGCTTGTCGCCATCAAGGAATACCTCGATGAACGCCGGTCGGGTGGTGATTGTGCCCTGAATCAGCGCCTCCGACAACGGATCCTCAATGTACTTCTGCAAAGCTCGCCGCAAGGGACGAGCGCCATAGCTGCGATCGGTAAGCGTCTGGTTCAAAATCCAGCGCTTCGCCTCGTCAGCGACCGTCACCGTAATCGAACGCTGTGCCAGATTCTGATTCAGCTGGTTGACCATGAGCTCCAGAATCTGAATCAGATCCTGCTCGCCCAAAGCGCTGAACAGAATAATCTCGTTGGTCGACTGGAAGCCCAGGCCTTCGCGGCGCTGCAGGTGCCGGGCGCCGATGTTCGACGTCATGATGATGATGGTGTTCTTGAAATCGACGGTGTTGCCTAAGCCGTCGCTCAGTTGACCGTCCTCAAAGACCTGCAGCAGGATGTTGAAGACATCGGGATGCGCCTTCTCGATTTCGTCCAGCAGCACCACCGAGTAAGGTGCACGCTTCACGCGCTCGGTCAGCTGTCCACCCTCTTCATAGCCAACATATCCCGGAGGCGAGCCGATCAGCTTCGAAACCGAGTGTTTTTCCATAAACTCGGACATGTCGAAACGAACCAGCGACTTCTCGCTGCCGAACATGAACTGCGCCAGCGTGCGCGCGACTTCGGTCTTGCCGACACCGGTGGGTCCGAGGAACAGGAACGAGCCGATCGGTCGGTTCGGGCTCTTCAGGCCGGCACGGCTGCGGCGGATGGCCCGCGCCAATGCGACGATGGACTTATCCTGCGAGATGATGCGCTTGTGGAGCTCTTCCTCAATACGCAACAGCTTCGCGGACTCTTCTTCCTTGATGGACATGATGGGAACGCCGGTCCAGCGGGAAACGACGTCCTCGATGTCCTCGCGGCCGACCACGCCGGTGGAAGATTCGTCGAGATGATATTTTTCGCGAAGAGCGCGCAGGTTCTCGCGCTCTTTGCGTTCCTCGTCCGAGTAGAAGCGCGCCTTCTCGAACTCATGGTTCGCGATGGCGTTCTCCATGCGGTGAACGATGAACTTGATGCGCTTCTGGACTTCGGTGATCTCCTCAGGCAGAGAGGTCTGGCGCAGCTTCACGCGCGCGCCCGCCTCGTCAATGAGGTCGATGGCCTTGTCCGGCAGGAAGCGGTCCGGGATATAGCGGTTGGAATGCGACACCGAGAAGTTAATGGCGTCATCAGTGTAGGTGACGGCGTGGAACTTCTCGTAGCGATCCTTGATCCCGAAAAGAATCTTGGTGGCATCGGCTTCGTTCGGCGGCGGAACCTTCACGGCCTGGAAGCGACGCTCGAGCGAACGATCTTTTTCGATGGACTTGCGATACTCGCCGGGGGTGGTGGCGCCGATGCACTGAATTTCGCCGCGAGACAACGCGGGTTTCAGGATGTTAGCAGCGTCGAGCGAACCTTCGGCCGAACCGGCTCCGACCAGGGTGTGCAACTCATCAATGAAAATGATGGAATTTTGCGATTCCATCAATTCCTTCATAATGGTTTTGAGACGCTCTTCGAACTGGCCACGATACTTGGTGCCGGCGACGATGAGAGAAAGATCCAGCGCCAGGATGCGCTTGTCGGCCAGGAACGAAGGCACTTCGCCGTCTGCGATCCGCTGAGCCAAGCCTTCTACGATTGCGGTCTTGCCAACTCCAGGCTCTCCGATGAGCACCGGATTATTTTTGGTGCGGCGGCAAAGGATTTGAATGACACGATCAACTTCACCTTCGCGGCCGACCAGGGGATCCAACTGGGTATCCATGGCGGCCTGGGTCAGATCACGGGAAAACTCGGCCAGTAGGGACGATTCACGCTGCCGCTGGGGCTGCGCTTTCTCCTGGCTGGTGCGGGCCAACTCCTCCCGAATGGTGGGAAGGCGCAGGCCGCGTTCGTGCAAAATTTCCGCAGCAAAGCACTTTTCTTCCCGCAGCAGACCCAAAAGAAGATGCTCGGTGCCGATGTGCTTGTGCGACAGGCGTTCCGCTTCTTCCGCTGCGTAGGCCAGAACTCGTTTGCATTCATTGCTCAAGGGCAGGTCGACCGAGGTGGAGACCTTTTCCCGAATGGTCGTATGTCCTTCAATCTGCTTGCGGATGGACTCAACCGAGGCATGAGAGCGCAGGAAACGATTGGTCAGGGCCTTATCTTCGCGCAGAAGTCCCAGTAAAAGATGCTCAGTCTCAATGTAGGGAGACCCAAACTGGCTGGCTTCATAACGTGCGAAAAAAATGACTCGTCTGGCTTTCTCCGTATAACGTTCGAACATATAGCCCTTCCCCCTGGAGTTGACCTGGAGGTTGAAATTTAAACGATTCAACCATCCGGAAAACCCCCGGCCCTAGTCACATTATGCAATCAAGAGGCCAGGAAACCAAACCCCCTGAAACGTTTTTCTTGCGGGTGAGTTACTAATGGCACTCTGGTGCCATGGACTCTGCCCAAATCTATTTTCGGACTTTTCCCGCCTACTGTTGTCTGCCCTTCGGCAGCCGGCGATGCTTGGCGCCGCTGGCTCATGCAGGAAGCGATTCCGGGATAACTTCTTCGACCTGTCCCCGATGAAGCCGCAGCACGCGATGACAGCGGCGCGCAAACGCAAGATTGTGAGTCGCAATGAGAGAGGTCAACTGGTAGTCGCGATGCAGCCGGGCGATCAATTCGAAAACGGACTCGGCGGTCCGGCTATCCAGGTCACCGGTGGGCTCATCGGCCAGCAGGAGCTTCGGCTTGGTGATGAGCGCACGGGCCAAAGCCACACGCTGCTGCTCGCCGCCGGAAAGCTCTCCCGAACGGTGATGCCCGCGATGCTCAAGTCCAACCTCACGCAGCCAATGAATCGCATCCCCCTGAATGGCGGGCCAGGTCTGCTGCCGAATGAGCAGCGGCATGGCCGCATTCTCCAGTGCAGTGAACTCGGGCAGCAGGTAATGGAACTGCCAGACGAACCCGATTTCACGATTCCGAAAATCCGCCGCGGCACTATCCGTCAGCGAATTCAGGTGCAAGTTGGCGCAGTATACGTCACCGAAAGAAGGCCGTTCAAGAGCGCCGAGGATGTGAAGTAAGGTGCTCTTGCCGGAACCAGATTCGCCGACGATGGCCAACATCTCTCCCGTACGAACTGCGAAGGACAAATTCTCAAAGAGCACAAGGTCCGACTCGCCTGAGCGAAAGACCTTTTTCAAATTCTCGACCCGCAATAAGGGGTCCTGCGGAATTAGATGCAACCAGCGTCTCCTTCGATACAGGGAGCAAGTTGCAACCCGCGGGGCCGAGCGCCAAAAATGCGGCGCCGAATCTTAGATGCGCCCGGGTTGCCTGATTCCATTAGACCACGAGGCGCGCCGGGTGGAAGCGATTCCCGAATACGGGACGTCGTATGAGGCAAACTGTATACCTGTTCCTGAACAGTGCAATGTGACGATGGTCACAGGGGCGGGGGCAAGCAGGCCTAGCAGGGATTTGGATGGCCCCCAGTCGGTGCGACAGGACCTACAGGCACCCAGACGGCTGCCAGCGCGACCTACCGGGATCGCGCTGCAATGGGGAGTTTTTTCGCAACCTGTGCAGCCCCGTCCAAGTCGCGACCGGGAGTTCCTTTTCGATGAACTAGTGAGCGCTCGGCTATGAACTACAGAATTTAAGCGGCCGTCATGCTGCCGTTTCGGGGATGGCATAAAGGCTTCTCTGGATGCAGACCGCTGGGTCAGCCGAGGCGCAGAGCTTCCCAGAAATCGCGGCGATGGAATGGATGATTGCGTCCATCGTGCCAAGATTCCCCTTGGCTCCTAGCAGGGCTACTCGTAACGCAGGGCTTCGGCGGGAAGGATGCGAGCGGCCGACCACGACGGATACATCGTGGCCACCAGGGACACCCCGATAGCAACCAGGGCGACGAGCACACCGTCAACCACGCGCGGGGCGAAGGGAACATAGTCGATGGAGTAGACCTCGGGAGCGAGTGAGATGAGATGGTAATGCGCGCCCATCCAGGAGAGCGCGTAACCAAGGACCAATCCAATGGCAGTCCCGATCAGGCCGATGAGAACGCCTTGCGCAATAAACAATTTCCGGATTTGCGATTTGCGCGTGCCCATGGAGAGTAGTACGGCAATGTCCTTGGTTTTCTCCATGACCATCATGGTGAGCGAGATCAAAATGTTGAGCGCAGCGACAAAGACAATGAGACCGATGGTGATGAAGGTGACCACGCGCTCCAGGCGGAGCGCGCGAAACAGCGCCTTGTTCTGCTCCATCCAACTGGTAGCCATGAAGCCTTTGCCGGCGGCTTGCTCCAGTTCATGAGCGACCGTATCGGCCTTGTAAATGTCGTCGAGTTTGAACTGGATGACAGAGATGAGATCGCCAAGTCCAAAGAGTCGCTGCGCATCCGACAGGCGGGTGAAGGCCCAGGAAGTGTCGTAGTCGAAGAAGCCGGAGTTGAAGATCCCGACCACGCGAAAGCGGTTGTACTTAGGGACCATACCAAAGGGTGTGAGTTCGCCCTGCGGGCTGGTGACGAGGACGACCGAGCCCACCGTGGCGCCGAGCTCGTCAGCCATATCTTTGCCGAGGATGATGGGCGGCATGCCGGCGACTCTTTGCTGAACCACGGCGAGCGAATCGGGGGATTCGTCCCTTGTGGGGCTCGCGCCCTTTTCGGGGGAGGTTGAATTGGAAGCGCTCCCCGAAGTAGACGAACTGGAATTCGACAAATTGGGTTGTGTCGGAGTCATTTCCTCCAACACACCGGCGGATCCCATCTTTACCGTGCTGAGCAGATCACTCACTTTACGTTCGTAGCTGGGGATCATGCCTTTGAGAACAGCGCCTCGCGCGCGGGGGCCGCGCGAAATCAGCACTTGTTCGTAAATAGCAGGGGCGGCAGCGATAACGTGGGGCTGGAGGCTCAGGCGATCGAGCAGGGCGGGCCAATCCTTGATGCCGTCGCTTTGCACGCGCAGCAGGCTGACGTGCGAGGTCGAGCCGAGGAGGCGCTGTTGCAGGTCCTGCCGGAATCCGTTGTTGATGGCCAGTGCGACGATCAGCGAGGCGACGCCGGCCGCCACTCCGAGAATGGAGATCCCGGTGATCACCCCAATGAAAGCTTGGCGGCGCTTAGCGCGCAGATAACGGCTGGCGACAAAAAGTTCGAAGCGCATGAGAGGAGCAGCGGTCAGCTCTTGGCTAACGTGGCTCAGAACGAATTATAGACGGCTTCCTCTCACCTGAATCTCGGGAGAACTGCGGGAACAGATTTGCGATAGGCGCGGTAGGAGTCGCCGAAACGTTGTTCCAGTTCGGCATCTTCGGCCCGAATCATCCATGCGCCCGTGAAAATACTGAAAATGGGCGAGATAAATCGGATGACGGACCCGAGCGTGAATTCCGCTCGTCACGAGATGCTGTTCTTCCTGTTGCGGGCTGAGTTCGGGATGACCCTGCAGTTGCTTCAGGGTGAAGCTTGCTCCGGCGGCTTTATAGAGCGAGATGCCGGAGGCAAATAGGATTGCAGCGGGCACCCATGCCCAAGCTGACTGGTACAGCGTGATACCGCGGAAACGTGCTGTGATCATGAGCAAGGCGACTACCATGAGGGCCCATAAAGGAAGAAGCCGGCGAAAAGGATTACGCGTGCGGGAGCGCCAGTAGGCGGCTCGCGGGTGGATCAGGAGCCAGTACCCGGGAATGGTGGCGTATGCGGTACAGATCAGCCATCCGAGAGTGCGCAAGGTGGGGAGCACGGGAATATTTTAGGTCAGCGGGAAAAGCAGGTCCTTCGCTTCGCTCAGGATGACAACTTGAAAGGGTAGCTCCGACTCTTCTTGAAAGCGATGGCTACGGCTTTTCTTGAGAGCATCGCCACGACGTTTTCCCACAGGCTCTGGACGGCAGACCGGCAGGAGTTTGGTGGTTGTGGCAGAGTAGAAGTCGATGGGCGAATCGGAAACAGTATTGCAGAGAACGGGGTGGTTTGCTTATCCCGACCTAATGCTTTACCAGGTGGCGCGTTTTTTTATCGTGCTGGGACTGGAGATGCAGTCTGTGGCGGTGGGCTGGCAGGTTTACGAGATCACGCGGCAGCCTTTGGATTTGGGCTTGGTGGGGCTGGCGCAGTTTTTGCCCGGAGTTTTTTTCTTTTTGGTAGCCGGACACGCGGCTGATCGACACGACCGGCGGACGCTGTTGAACATTTGCTATGTCGGCTTCCTGTTGTGTTCGGCAATGCTGCTTGGGCTGGCGATCCGCGGTTCCCGTTCAGTTCACCTGATTTATGTTGTATTGCTCTTGCTGGGATTGGTGCGGTGTTTCAACTGGCCGGCGAGTCGGGCTTTACTCCCTCAGTTGGTGCCTGCGGAACATTTTTCGAAGGCAGTGGCGTGGAACGCGAGCACGTTCCAGGCGGCGACAATCCTGGGACCGGCAGTGGGCGGGGTGCTCTATGCGGCGGCAAAGGGTCCGGAGATCGTGTATGGGCTTGCGACCGCGGCCAGCGCGATTGCTTTGTGGGCGACGCTGTTCATCCGCTCGCGTAGCCAGGAACGAGCGCCGCAGGAGATGAGCCTGCATACCGTGATGGCGGGATTTCGCTATGTCTGGCGGGAGAAGGTCGTGTTGGGATCGATCTCGCTCGATATGTTTGCGGTGTTGCTGGGCGGAGCCGTGGCGCTACTGCCGGTGTATGCGAGCGAAATTCTCAAAACTGGACCTTGGGGTCTGGGATTGTTGCGGAGCGCGCCGGGCGTGGGCGCAGCAGTCATGGCAATTTTCCTGGCGCGGCGGCCCATTCGCAAACGCGCGGGATTGATCATGTTTTGGTGTGTTGGCGGATTTGGGGTGTTCACGATCTTGTTCGGGGTGTCGCGGAGTCTGGTGTTGTCGATGGTGGCTTTGCTGCTGGTTGGGGCTACCGACATGGTGAGCGTGATTATTCGGGCTACCTTGGTGCAGTTTGCAACTCCGGATGAAATGCGCGGGCGGGTGAATGCGGTGGATATGTTGTTTATCGGAGCTTCCAACGAGTTGGGGGAATTTGAGTCGGGATTGACGGCGCACTGGTTCGGGACCGTGCCGGCGGTGGTGTTGGGCGGAGTGGGGACTCTGGTTGTGATCGGGTTGTGGGCCAGATTGTTTCCGGAGTTGCGGCGGGTGGATCGGTTGCATCCGGACTTATGAGTTCAGCCGGAACAGGTTGACAATTCCAGGAGAGAAATCTAGTGGCAGCGAGGCGACGGGCGGGAACGCCCGTCGTCTCCATCGCAATTGATTACTTTCCCTTGATTACGGTTTTGGC
The DNA here is from genome assembly GCA_003224995.1 of Acidobacteriota bacterium. GTDB lineage: Bacteria > Acidobacteriota > Terriglobia > Terriglobales > Acidobacteriaceae > Gp1-AA133. The sequence goes on along the minus strand of QIAI01000335.1, from coordinate 1,718 downwards.
GGCCGCCATGTTGTCAAAGCGGTCGTAGACTCGCATGACGACTACGTGCTCAGTCTGGCCGCCGTTGGCTTTCTTGGTTTTGGCGGCGGCTTCTTGAGTGGCCAGGCTTTCTGCGGGAATCGAGATTTTGAAGTCGTAGTTCTCGCTTTTGGAATCCGCTATCTGCCCCACCGGCTCGACGTATTGCCACTCGTTGGCATCGAGGGAATATTCGGCGCGCTTGATGGGAGAGAAGCCGTCGATGGCGCGGAAGGTGACGTGGATGTTGTCGCCTTCCTGCACAGCGCGCGGGTTCTCAATGACCGGTGCGGTGGTATCGACCTCGACCCGGGGACTTTCTTTGTCTGCGGTGAGCTGATCACCAGGAGAGTGTGAGGGCGCGTCGGAAGCGACGACTTTGAAGGTATAGCCGCCATCGGGCAGCAGGCTGGCATCGAAGGAGTAGAACTTGTCGGTAAGGCCGTCTTTGAGCAGCAGCCAGCGGGTCTCGCCGTCGCCGCGGTAATAGAGCGAGTATACGAGTTGATCGTCGTTATCGTCGTGAGCGACCCACTTGACGCCGATAGAATCGCGATCGTGCGTGGTGGGCACGGGAGCCTCAAAGTGGGGCTGGCCAGGATTGGTCGCGGAACCACCGCTCATATCGGGGACAGACCCGATCGGTTTGGGCAGCGGCTGGTAGCGGACGCCGAACTGCACGCCTACGTCATCGATGTCGGGCGCGACGTTCTTCGACAAATAATTCAAAGTGACGCTATCCACGCGAGGTCCGGGATTACCTGCGTGCAGGACGGCTTTCCACTGCACGAAGCGAGCTGGAGGAATTCCGGTTTCGCCATCTTTCTGGCTATCGACTTTTTTCCAAGCACTCCAGTTGCGGTCGGGATTGTCGACGTTGCCGCTGCGGGCAAAAAGTTCGACATTGCCCACCCCGCGAAATTCAGCACGTCCCCAGCGAGAAAAAATCTTGGCGTCGTAGACATCACTCTCGTAGGTGCCTTCGGATTGGGGTGACGGACCAAGTACGAAAATCTTGCCGAGGTTGCTACCGGAGGCGTAGAGTCCGCCCCCCGGAGCCTTGGCGAAGGCGGTCACTTGCGAGGCGCCCACTTTTAGCAGGTCGCTGAAGTCGTCCTCGGTCTTCATGGCGAAGATGTGGCCGCGGTTGCCGCTTCCGGCGACGAGGCGGCCTTGGGCATCAAACGCGAGGGCATACACAATGTCCTCGCGCGAGGTCCACACCCGATGAGGGGAACCATCCGGTGCAATGCGATAAATTTCTGATCCGCCGGTGGCACCCACGCCGGGCGCGGGGAAATTCATTTGCCCCATCGAGGGCTGGGTCGGCGTAAGCACGATGCCCGCCGAGGGGGACATCATCACCGGGGACGCCATTGTAGAGGGGTTGGATGGCTGGCCAAAGCTGGGCATATTCTGGCCGGGACGCTTTTCGCCAACGCCCGCGGCGTAGATGTTGCCTGAGGGATCGAGGGCCAGCGCGGTGATCTCTTTTTTCGGCGCGCTGTAAAGGACAAAACCTTCACCGGCGGGTGAGATCCGATACACCAGGCCACTCCCGTCAGATCCGGCAATGAGGTTGCCCTTGGGATCGAGCGCGAGCACGCGGATGTGGGCTTCGTCGCTCTTGAAGAAAACCGAATGCTCGCCGTTCGGAGTCACCTTGTAAATCTCGCCGCGATCGCCCGTGGCCACGAAGA
>QIAI01000021.1 GCA_003224995.1 Acidobacteriota bacterium | reverse complement strand
TCCCTGCCACTTTGGGGTGGACCTTGCCATAAACCTGCTCCTCGATACCCAGCGCTTCGCGCAGCATGCCGGCTGCCTCCTGCGTTTTTCCCTGCGCGACGAGAGTGCGCCCGAGAATCGTTAATGCAGAAGCGGTGGCAGGATGGTTGTTTCCGAAGAAGGCTTGGGTGATGTCGAGCGCCTGGCGATCAAAACGCTCCGCCTCCGGATAATGACCTTCATCGTATTGAATCGCTCCGAGATTAATCAGGTCGTCGGCAACATGGGGATGAAGTTCGCCGTAAAGCTGGCGGTCCATGGCCAGGACTTTTTGGTTCAAGGATTCGGATTCTTCATAGCGACCGGAGTAGAAATGCGAATTGGCCAATTCTGTCAGAGTCTCGGCCAAATCGGTAGTCGGCATGCCAGGCCTGGACTGCAGTCGCACCGCCTCTTCTAGCACGAGTATGGCGGGAGCATAAGCACCGCGATCCTCCAGGACTTTGCCGAGCGCGGCGGTCGTTCTGGCCAGCGCCGGATGGTCTGGAGACAACCTGTGCTTGTCGATGTCCAAGCCTTGACGGACAAGTCGCTCCGCATCTTCAAATTGACCTTGTGCATCGCGGAGAAGTCCTAGCGCCACCAGGCTCTCTGCTGCTTCCGGACTATCCGTGCCGAATGCCGATTTGCGTTCCTCCAGCGCACTTGCCAGCAGCGAGTTCGCGGGGTCCAATTTGCCAAGCTTCTGGTAGATGGTCCCGAGATTTTCATAGAGCTCGGATTGCAGCTTCACATCGTTGTTAAGAGTTTTCGCTTCCTGGACTCCGCGGTCCACTAAGGTCACAACCCGCAAGGAGTCTGAGGGGCCGGCCGCTTCGTCCCCGCCCTCGAACAGATTCATCATGAACTTCTGGATTCGCTCGGTTCGGGCAGCTTCCGCCAGGGCTATATTTCGCGCCTTGGCTAAGCGGATCGTGAAGAAAACGGCCATGGCGAGCACCAGTACGAACACCGATGCGGTCACGAATACAGCACGCTCATTGCGTCTGACAAACTTTCCGAGTTTGTACGGCAAGCTGTCGGGACGCGCTTCCAGAGGTTCTCCCTCAAGGTAATGGTCAACGTCGCGCATGAGCGCTTCCACGGAACGGTAGCGGCGCTCGCGATCTTTATGCATCGCCGTCAGGCAGAGAACATCCAGATCACTCCACGCGCTCTTTCCCAGGGACGCTGCATCTGCAAGCTTTCCCTTGGACTTCCCGATGGACGAAGGCTTTCCAGGTTCGTGCTCAGTAATGACCGTTGCGGCCTCGGCGGGCGTCAGGTTTGAGAGATCAAATGGAAGTTGTCCCGAGAGTAACTCAAACAGAATGGCCCCGAGAGAGTAGACGTCAGTATGAATTCCAACCCGATCGCCGCGAATCTGTTCGGGAGCGGCATAAGCGGGTGTCATCAAGCGCAGCCCGGTCAGGGTCTGATTGACGCTGGCATCCAGCGTTTCCAACTGCTTCGCGATCCCGAAATCGAGAAGCCTCACCGAGCCGTCGCTCTTGATCAGAATGTTGGAGGGTTTCAAGTCGCGATGGATTAGCGCCTGTCCGTGCGCGTACTGCACGGCTTCACACACGGCTCGGAAAAGTTGCAGGCACCGCGCGATTGAGCAATGATTTCTACTGCAATAATCTGTGAGCGGAATGCCCTCGACGTATTCCATGACAAACCATGGCGTGCCGTCAGTGAGGGCGTCGGCGTCATAAAGACGCGCGATCGAGGGATGATTGAGTTGTGCCAGCATCCGTTGTTCGCTGGCAAAACGTTCGCGGCGGGCGGGAGACAACCAGGCGTCCCGTAGAACCTTGATGGCGACCAGGCTGTGGAGGTCATTGCGTTCAGCCAGATAAACCACGCCCATGCCGCCCTCGCCCAACACCCGGATCACTCGATAGGGGCCAAACTCCGGGAAGGCTGGCGAGTCGGTCGCTTCACCTAGTAGTTGGCTGGCAACGGTGGCCAGGCCGCGCTCCAGTACAGAGCTGGATTTAACGTCTTCTGCGAGCATGGCCCGCACATCGGCCATAAGCTCGGAGTCCGTTCCACACGCTGATTGCAGAAAAGTTTGCTGTTCGCCATGCGGCAGGTCGGCCGCGTGGTGAAACAGCCACTGCATTCGCTCCCATCGTGTGCTGTCCATTTCAACTTCCGTGCTTGTGACGAACCAGGGTCAGTGTACTTCGCGTAGGGCGTGAGCGAGCCACGCCTTGGCGGCGCGCCAGTCTCGGAGAATGGTAGCTTCCGAAACGCCCAGCAAGTGAGCCGTCTCGGTGATGTCGAGGCCTCCAAAGAAGCGGCTTTCCACCATCAATGCCTGGCGCGGTTGAACTCGCGCCAACTCTTCGAGAGCGGAATCGAGCGCGAGCAACTCGGTTCCACACTTCGCGCTCTGCATCAGGGACTCGTCAAAGGTAATCAGCTCGAAGCCGTCATTTCCTCCGCGTTTGTGTGCATTGCGGCGGCGAGCAGCCTCCACCAGCAGTTGACGCATGGCGCGCGCCGCAATGCGCTTGAAGTGCAGCCGCGAAGCCGAGGCGAGAGGTGGAGAGTTCGCTAATTTCAACCAGGCTTCGTTCACTAATGCGGTCGGGCTGAGGGTTGCGCTGGGATCGCCCCGCCGCACGCTCGATGCGAGCCGCCGCAATTCCTCGTAAGCCAGGCTGAACAGGTCGTCAAGGGCTTGCCGTTCGTCGTCCCTTCGGACACCTGACGGTGCGCGCTCTTTGGGCAAATACTTATCGGGGGTAGCAGAGTCCCGCAGTTGCATGGCAGTTGTTCCTGTGTGTACGAAGCGGGGGGGAGCACCCGGAAAGAACCCTGACTTATGGAGGGTGATCGGTCTCCGGGAACCGGCGAATGCTACCACTGCGGGGAAAGTCTCACAACTAGTTTCTGCCAACCCCGCAATTCCCCTTACCGCTAATTTCTTTCCGTCCAATGACGGTTTTTTTGGAAGCTTTGCGCAATGCGAAGTGGGAGCCGGCAGGCAAGAACTCCTGGAGCGTGTGCTGGGGCGCACACATCTCAAATCGATCCAGTCCGTAAACACCGAAATCTGTTCGATCTGCAAAGGAGGGATATGGCAAAGAGAGGCAAAGTACTGCGCGATCCGTATGCCGGCCCCGGTCTGTTAATGGTGGAAGGGCGTCAGTACCCATTCTTGATTGAAGGCGCATGGAGGTCGGAGGTTCCACCCAAACCGGGACTTGCGGTGGAAGTTGAGTTTGATCCCCTCGACAAGGTGATTGGAGTAACTACCGTGCCGGAGTCGCAGATTGCTAGGGAACAGGCGGAGGTCGCGCTTGCGCTGGCAAAGAAAAGGGGATCGGCACTGGCTGCGAAGCTGGTTGCCAAGTTTGGCTTGCCACGGTTGATAGCCGCCGGGCTTCTCATCTTTTCGTGGATTTTTCTATCCGTCGCTTCTCTCGAGTTGCCCCTCCTCGGGAGGTTCGAGTTTACGTTTTGGCAAGCTCTGGGTTTTTTGAATGCGCGGAATCCGATTCAACTCCTGGAGCGGCACAGCAGTCCAAGTGCCGGCCTCTGGGGTTTTCTTGCGATCGCCGCGCTGGCAGGTCCGTTTCTTCCGTACTTATGGAAGAACAAACGTGCAGTGCTGGGTGGGCTTCTGCCGCTGGCATTCATGGTGGTCGTAGGTATCGCCATTCGTAGCAGCCTGCAAAGTTCGCTTGGCCCCGTCGTCGAAGGTCCTTACGGAGCCCTCCAGAGGCAAGCTCAAGACGAAATGATGAAGGCGTTTTCGCTGGGATTTGGCGCCTATCTTTCAATCGCCGTCACCCTCTACTTCGCTGTGATCTCGGCGAAGCAGTTCCTGGTCGCTAGGGCAAGCGAAGACAAGAGTTTTGAAGAATCCCAAAGGGCCGCAGCTTAGGTTCGAAAAAAATCAGAGGAGAGAAATATGCGTAATCCAAGCTCTAAGCGAATGGTGTTTATCCTGGTCGCCACCCTGCTTGCCGTTTCAATAAACGCGGCGTCACAAGCCTCGCAGGCTCCACATAACGAAACCATATGGCAGAAGCTCAAGAAGTCTGCCACGCAGACTGGCCAGAACGCAGCCCAACAAGGCGGCCAGCAGGCTCAACAAGTGCAACAGCAGGTTCAGCAGCAAATCCCCATCATCGGGGGACAGCCCAATCAGATGAATGCCAATCCACAATCGCCCTGCGGAAACGTCCAGAACGGCGCCGCCGGCGCAAGCCTCAATAATGCCGCCTTCACTGCGGGAGGTGGCGACGGCTCTTGCGGTCCGCAGTGCTTCAATGCGGGTCCGTTCGCAGCCGCAGTATCGCAAATGACGATGAGCCAGCAGGGCTACTGGCACATCATTCGCATGAATCTCCAGTTCCAGAACCTGACCAATCAACCGCTGATCATCGCCTACCGGGAAGGATCCATGGTCATGGTGGATAACTTGGGAAATACTTACCAGGCTGCCGGCGGGAATCCCGGTGCCGTGCAGGGCATGGGAATCGATCGTGGCAACCAGACCGATTCGCAGTTCTCCCTCGGTCCCGGCCAAACCGGGAACGTGATGTTTTCGGTAGCTCGGTCCCGCGGCAACGACAGCGCAATCGGTACCGGCTTTTCTTATAACTTCACGATTGACGAACTTCAGGCCCAGAATGGCGCCCAAGCAATAGCGGTCCGGGAATACAACTTGAACTTCCCGAGCCTCGCGCCGGGCGCAAGCAGCACTGGCATACCTGCTCAGGGAGTTGCACCGGCCACCGGTATTGCGGGAGTTAAAAAGAGCGCCGCCCCCGGCGTATCGAATTACGTCGGAGGCACTGCTGCACCCGGAATTGCAGGTCCCGGCCTTCCGGCGCAGGCTAGTCGAGCTTCCGTCACAGGCGCCGCTGCCACCTCTCGAGCGGTAATGGTCCCGGGACAGCGGGGCGCAGTAGCAGTTCCGGCGCAACCGGGAACGGTCAATCATGCTACCCAGAACAGCCGCCTTCCTGCTGCTCCGACTCAAAATGTGGTGAATAACGCCGCTCTCAAGTCCAATGTTGCTGTTGCAGCCAAGCCCTCGCCGGCATCCGCTGCAAAGCCCATTCCCGCCAAAACTACGAACAAGAAGGAAGGCCGGCGCATGTCTGTAGGCATGCGCCGGCATTGCCCTGGCTTTACAATCTCACCACCGCTCCCAGAGTGATTCCACTCGAAACCCTTGGCGACAGGAATTTTCTAGCCCTGCAGCGACTCCAGGATATTTGCGATCGCGAACGAAACCGTACGTGGCCTTACGCCGCGGGCCAGCCATGCTGCAGGGCGACATTTCTCAGGCCTTCCCAATTCTCTCCGCTTCTTGGCAAACCAGCAGACGGCGTAGTGAGGATCGAACTACAAGGGCTTCCGAATGGCCCCGGTGGGACTGCGTACTGCGGCGCATCGAGATCCACAGTCGAGAAGTCCAGCGCCAATGCGAGATTCCGCGCCGAGGCATCGCGCACGGTAAGCGGTCGCAAATTCCAGCGCCACTCGATCATCTTTAGGACAGAGGTGTGATCATATACACCGCCCGCCACGTAATTCCGCCGCGACCATGGTGAAAAAATCACGCAGGGAACACGGAAACCCCGCAATCCGTCTTGATTGCCGGCAGCCGCATCCGCCACCGGAATCGGCGCGGCAGTTGGAGGCACATGCTCGAAGAACCCACCCCACTCATCAAAATTGATGACCAGGATAGTATTTCGCCATGCCGGGCTCAGCGTGACCGCGGCATAGACGAGATTCAGAAATGCTTCTCCGTTGCGGATGTCGGCGAAAGGATGATCGTCGTTGGAAACACCTTGCGATTCGCCCAGAAAGCGGGGCTCGACCACAGACACGTGTGGCAAAGTGCCGGCGGCACAATCGGCGAAGAATTGCGCGGCCGGCGCGCTGATCGAAAGGTACTTCGAACCCCACAACGCCAGGAGAGGGACATCGCTGAAATAGTAACGGCGGCTGATGCTGTGGTCGGCCAACCGGTCCCAAATCGTGGGCAACTTCGATATCGTGGTGGTGTTGCTAAGGCGATCGGTTTGTGCGGCGTGCTGGTAGATGCGGTTGGGAAAGGTTTCGGCCATAATCGCGGCGAAATACCTGCCGCATGTCGTCCATCCAGGAGCGGCCTGCCCCAGGAAAGCCAGATCTGACTGCATGTAATATCCGATGGGGAAGGTATCTCCGGCAGGGCCAGTGCGCATGAACCCGTCGCACTTGCCACTATCGTACTGAATCCTTCCGCCGGTATAAGAATGATCGGGATCAGCGTGCCCGCACCCCTGGTAATCGGTGAGCGCGTAAGTCGGATAGCTGTTGCCCGCAGTGTCCGTATAGCTCAGGCCGGCTTGCATGCCGTTTGCTCCGGGCAGCCAGCCGAGGAAATGATCGAAGGAGCGATTCTCCATCGTGACCAGCACGATGTGCGAAAAGAGAACTCGCCGAGCCCAGCATGAGTGCGCCGCCGGCCGCCGTTGCCGTTTTGACAAACTCTCGGCGGCTGACCCGAGTTTCAGCGCTGCTGGATCCCTTCTTCTTGTTGTTGTCGGCTACGTCTACGCCACTGCGACCGTCTGAGGGCATGTCGGCTCCTTCGCGGGATTGGCCGAAATGAGATGCAATCCCAGGTTCGCAAGGTTAGCGCCTCTTCCCTCTTTTTCAGACCATTCGAAAGCCTTGCATCTTTGCCCTACGTAAATGACCTTACAAATTTGCTGATTTGAGTGATGAGCAGCAGCTACTCTATGGTTAATTCAAAAGGCGACTCCGCCCCCAAACCAAGGGAGAAAAGATTGGAGTTGAATCCAGCAGCTCGACGCGTGCCTTGTTCTACTAGTTCTGAGCTTTTAACGGAGAACTTTTGAGTTCAGCGACGAGCTGCTGGAACTCTGGGTTGTTGTGCAAACCGGCCAGATCGTGATCGACCATCATGCCATCCGCATCTTTATATCCCTGCTGGATGGCTTGCCGCAGATGTTGCAAGGCTTCTTCCTGGTTCCCGGCCGCCAGGGCTACGCACCCAAAGCCATACCAGACCGTGAAGCGATCTCCCTGGTTCGGGACCTTGCCTTGCTTTTCGATCACTTCATGGAAAAGCTTCACCGCCTCCGGATAACGATGCATGTATGCCAAGGCGGTCCCGAGTTGTTGCAGAGCACTCAGCATATCGGGATGATCGGGGCCCA
>QIAI01000020.1 GCA_003224995.1 Acidobacteriota bacterium | reverse complement strand
TTCGGCTGGTGGCCATGGATCGAGCCGCTGATGGTCGGAAATGCCGGCGAGTCGGTTGAGCCCGTCACATAGGCATTGCCCGATGCGTCCAGGCCCACTCCAAGACCGATGTCGGTCCCCGTACCACCCAGGTACGTGCAATAAAGCAACTGCGCGCCGGTCGTCGTCCCCGGATTAATCTTGGCTACAAATGCATCCATGGGAGCCACGCCGCTGGTCGGGCAGGTTGTGCCGGAAGTCTGTGTGGGGACATCGAGGCATGCGCCTCCCGGCGTGATCGCGTTTCGGATGGGAAAATCAGTAGTCGCATTATTGCCGGTATAAAGAAAGTTCGTGCCACCCGTGATGTAGATGTTGGAACCGCTCGCGTTGTTATCCACCGCAATGCCACCGCCCGCGACGCTTCCCGTGGTCGGATTACCGCCTCCAAAGTAAGTGGAGAACACCAGGCTGTTGGTCCCAGAACTCGTCGGCGCGATCTTGCTGACGAAAAATGCGTTCGCTCCCTGCAAGCTGGATTGGAACGTGCCCGCGGTCGGCGCCAGCGGAAAGTTCGTCGAATCCGTGATCCCGATCACGTACACGAACCCCTTGTTGTCGAGCGTCATTCCTTTTGCAGTATCAGTGTTGCTGCCGGAAAAATAGCTGGAGTACTTGAGCGTCGCCCCCGCCGAATCCAGTTCGGTGACAAACGTGTGGGCATTGCCCGGCCCCAGGGGCGTAGTTTGAAAACCGTTGAGAGTGGGAAAGTTCGTTGAAGTCGTCGTTCCCGCGACGTACACATTGGTCGCGGCATCTACGGCAATGCCCGCGCTCACGTCCGCTCCGGTTCCTCCCAGATAAGTGGCGAACACCAGGGTGGCACCGGTTGGATCAAATTTGGCGACGAATACGTTCGAGGTCGCACCCGACTTGAACGTACTCGAATCAGTCACCGGGAAATCCGTCGACGTCGTCGCCCCACTCAGGTAGATGCTCTGCGCCAGATCGACGGCGATCGAGGGCTGCATCTCGGTTCCCGAGCCCCCAAGATAGGTTGAGTAGGTGAGTACTGGATCAATGGTCACGCTCTTGGAGCGATCGTAATTCCCCAGCTCAAATCCCACCCGATTCTCTGTTAGCAGAACAAAGCGCCCGTTCACCGGCTTTTCCGTCGAACCATCCCGCTGATAAACCTGTGGCGCCTCCAGGCGAACAGCTCCATCCGCCGTTTCGACTATCAGGTTGCCCGCGTCCAGCCGGATGCCGCGCGAACCCGTGAACTGGAGAGCGATGTTGTTGGGATCTGCCCCGGGCGCCACCTGGAAGTCATATTCCAACTGGCCTTGCTTGCCGTAATAGACGAGATCAATTCCGGGATAGACCTGCTCGTACCGTACCCGCGCATACTGCGGAACATTCCGCTGCCACTTGGCCGGATCGTTGCCGATCAGGTAATTGCTTTTGCCGGGAAGGGGATTCGTGCCTGCAATCGCCGGCTGGCCATTTGCGCCAGCCAAAGTCATGTGCACGACGGATCCACTCGCGTGGTTCGGCCGATAGCGTTCCGCCGAATGTCTCATGGAAAGCACGGCGCCTTGATCGGTCAGGAACAGCCCATATCCGCTGCCCCGCGCCATGAACCGAACGCGCGCATCGGTTTGCCCCAAATTCGGCTCGAACATCAAGGGCAAGTTCCCGTAAGCCGCCAGCGCGGACTGGCGGCTTCCTTGGGAATGTCCGCCAAAAAACGATGTCTGTTCCACTACTGCCGCGCCGCTCATCTTGGGATGGGACCCGAGCGTCAGAGCCGTGCTTCCGGCGAGCACCAGCAACAAAACCGCCTTAAGGACTCGGCTCCGCAACAGAACTTGGCCCAACCCACGACGATTCAATCTCACGAGTTCCTCCGAAGTATTCAATTCAGGTGGAGAGGGATGAAGAGCCGCACAAAACTTTCCCTGCGGCACCGGGCATACGGAGCCGGCAAGTAGTGTCTCCAAATCCAAGTGAAAAATAAGTAACTACTTAAACATCCGGTGGATAGCAGTGTCAAGCGAACGCAGTTCGGCCCTCGCCTGCTCAAGCGTGGTGAGATGCACAATGTCGGCGCGCGAGATGCCGTGGGCTTCTGAAAAGTGATTCTCACTTCCTCCGCCGCAGGAATTCGCGGTGAGCTAATGAAACGAATTGCATGCGGCACGCGCTTCAGCACCAATGAAATCTCTCTATGCTCGCCGAACCCGTTTGTTTTCCGCGCCACGATGTTGGTCAAACTCTCCAGGCGGTGGCATCGCGATTGCTCATGACGATCATTGCCGTCGGCGCGTTGCGTTCCCCCCAGCCTTCACGACAGCCCTTGTCGATGCAGTGTTTCGAGCGTTCCGGCGTTAACCGAATCAGTTCCAGAATTTTTTTGGTATTGCAAACTGCTGATTAGCAAGTAAATTGGCTTCAATGGGAGCGAGTTCCTCCGCCTCCTCCTTAGCCTTGCGTGGGACTGGAAGTGAGCCTCCTGGCACAGCCTTTTTGCTTCAGCATTTGTACCTGGGACTGAGTTTTCGAACAATTTCCATGACGGAGAGAGCGCTTCATGCTGCCACAATCCCCAGACCGTCGTTCCATGAGACGTTTTGACATGCGCCTGCCGGCTGCCATTCGTCTCGCAGACGGCAAAGAGGATGAATTCCAAACCGAGACCCAGAACGTCAGCGCTCGCGGCGTTTTCTTTTATCTCGACCGGACTCTGGCCGCCGGTTCCCGGATCGAGGTGACTCTCACTTTTCCGCCTCACGTAACCCTGACGGACCCGGTACGGGTGCGCTTTGCCGCCCGCGTCATCCGCGTCGAGACGCCATTGCCATCGGCTCGCATCGGCGTTGCCGCCATGATTGAGGAGTACGAATTCCTCCGCTCCAGTCCCGCTCCCGAATTTACAGCGGCCTTTATGCAAGGCTGGAAGATGGGAATCTGAGCTCGCACCTCGCTTAATTCTGGGGAAGGATGGCGGCTAGCTCTTTTTCTTGAGTTCGTCGACTTCTTTTTTCAAGCGGGAATAGCGGCGCATCACCGTGATCAGGTAGACCACGTGAATCGTCCAGGTTGCGCCATATGCGATGTATAGGTAATTCATCGCAGCGCGTTCCTCGGCTCCAGTAACGCCTCCAACGCCAGCGTCTCCTCGATTTCCCTTGTGGCGCGCTCCAAGCGGTAACGCGACCAGCACACCAGAAAGGCAAAGCAGGAGAACGCCAGCCAATTCAGCAGCAAGACATGCAGCATGCGTGGATCGATCGAACCCCCGCCTCCAATCACAGGCTGGGGATGCTGGGTTCGGAAAATCCAAATCGAAAAATAAACCAGGGGAACGTCCAAGGCGCCGAAGATCGCCAGCGCGGCTGCCAGCACGGGCGTTTGTCCGCTTGAGGAAAATCGTCGCAGCACCAGGTAGCTTACGTAAATCAGCCACAACACCAGGGTGGAAGTAAGTCGCACATCCCACGTCCACCAGATGCCCCAAACCGGTCGTGCCCAGAGTGGGCCCGTCACCAGCACCACCGTGCAGAACACGACTCCAACTTCCGCGGTGGTAACGGCCAGTGCGTCCACTGCCTCCACCGAAAAATATCTGCGCATCAGAAAATAAATAATCGCCACAATCGGCCCGGTGCTCGCGATGGAGGAGACCTCCACGCCTTGCGGGAGCGCCTGCATCAGGTCCGGAACCAGCTTGACCACCAATGCCGCCACGCAACTCAACCCTGCCACTGCGACCAACACCCAGTTGGCAGCCCGGTCGGTTTTCGGATCCCGCCGCACCAGGTACTGCACGGACGCCACGAAATTCAGGAAGAACAACAGAAAAGCCGTCCAGGCTGAGGGCACGTGGTAGTAAAAGATGCGCTGCACGTCTCCCATGGTCTGTTCCCGAGGCGCGACTACCAGCGCCTCATACAGCGCATAACTCAGCAGCACTGCGGTCACAAGCCCGAGGATGGGGAATGCTTTTTTCATTCGGCGTGCAACACTGTCTCAAACAGGGCCAGACAGCCAGTAGTAAACACCACATCGTAGGTGGCAAGCAATACGATCCAGAACTTTGCCGAGGTGGATGGGTCGCCTACCAGAATAATCGTGGTCGCCTCCACCATGGATAGTAACGCCGGAATCGTGATCGGGAACAGTAGGAGGGGCAGCATGATTTCGCGGCTACGCGTGCGTAACGACATGGCTGCGAAGAACGTACCATTGACCACGATTGCCCACGTGCCCAGAATCGCCACCGGGACTAGCTGCCACGCCGGCCCCAAGGCCCGTAACTTGTAAAAAACTATGAACAGGGGCGTCATCAGTGCTTCCAGGATGCATACAAAAATGAAATTACCGATTGCTTTGGCGAGAAATAGCGCATTCGCGGGCGCCGGCGAGACTCGATAAGCATCCAGCACCTGATTTCGCATCTCTCGCGCCCAGGTCTGGTTCAGCGCCACCACCGCCGCAAACAAGAAAGAGACCCACACCAGTCCGCCGGCGATCTGGCGAGATTCTTCGGCCACCGGATCGAACGAGAAACTGAATACGATGACCACCAGCAATGCGAAAAACAGCATGGAGTTGAGCGCGTCCTTGGAACGCCACTCCAGCCGGATATCTTTCTTTAGCGTGGCCAGCGTGATGCCAGTGGGTGCGCTCATGCCGTCTCCCGGAATGTCAGGTCGGGGGTGCGATTGATAATTTGCCCCTGATCCATCCAGATGAACTCATTGGCCGCGCCGTCGAGCAAGGACGCCTGGTGGGTCACCACGAAGATTGTCTTCCCGCCGTCGCGTATCCCTGCCAGCAATTTCACCATCTCTCGCGCCGAACGTATATCGACATTCGAGAACGGCTCATCCAATAACAGAATCTTTGGGTCGTTGAGCAAGGCCCTTGCCAGTGACATTCTCTGCCGCATTCCCTGCGAGTACTGTCCGACGGGCCTCCCTAATTCGGGATCAAGTCCCACCGCCGCGATACTGTTCGCACAGCGAGCATCGTCCTCCAGCCCATACAGCTGAGCAAAATATCTGAGATTCTCCAGGCCGCTCATCTCGTCATAGAGCAGCGAGGGATGC
>QIAI01000019.1 GCA_003224995.1 Acidobacteriota bacterium | reverse complement strand
GCCAAATCCAGAAAAAATTCAAACAGCCTCCGGAAGAAAGCCCCCAAAAAGAAAGTCGGTAGCGCGCGCAGAAGGCTGGCTAGCGGCTCGGGAAAGCACCGCTGACAATCTCCCTTTCGGGATTGTTCGCGTTGTGGCAGACTTGCCCGTCGCGAGGAGAGCGTGAGCCTTTTCGGTTGCATCGAAGCCGGCGGTACCAAATTCGTAGTCGGAGTAGGCACCAGTCCTGACGATTTGCAGACGATCAGCGTGCCTACCACCTCGCCCGCGGCCACTCTGGAGAAAGTCATAAGCTTTCTGCGCCAGAAGGCGGGGCGAGAACTCAGCGCCGTGGGAGTAGGCGCGTTCGGCCCCGTCGACCTTCGTCCGGAGTCGCCGACCTTCGGCTATATCACCTCCACCCCAAAGGTGGAATGGCAGCAGTGCGACCTTGCTTGGACCCTTCAGCGCGCGTTGGAGGTCCCCATTGGATTCGATACTGACGTGAACGCGGCCGCAGCCGGAGAAGCCCGCTGGGGAGCGGGGCGCGGCATCCCTGATTTCATTTATCTCACCGTGGGCACGGGGATCGGCGGCGGAGCCATGGTGAATGGCGAACTCATCCATGGCATGTTGCACCCGGAAATGGGTCACGTGCGCATCCCGCACAATCTCGCGGAAGATGCCTACCCCGGAGGATGTCCCTACCATCAGGACTGCCTGGAAGGATTGGCGTCGGGCCCGGCTATGCAGGCGCGTTGGGGAGCAGCAGCCCAGTCGCTGCCGGACGATCATCCCGCGTGGGCCCTCGAAGCACGTTATCTCGCGCTCGGCCTTGCCACTTGGGTGTGTACACTCTCTCCCGAGCGCATGGTGTTAGGCGGAGGCGTCATGCAGAACACGAATCTCTTTCCCATGATTCGCAAAGAGCTGCTTCGCCTGCTAAACGGCTATATCCACGCCAACCCGTTGCTCGACCAAATTGATGCTTATGTGGTCCCGCCCGAGTTGGGCAATCGCGCCGGAGTGTTGGGCGCAATGGTGCTCGCGGAGCACATTTTTCGGAATCCCAGCGCGCGCATTGGCGCACCGTTGGCAGGAGAAGACGCATGGCGCTGAATTCAACTCTGATTAAAAGCACCGTTGTGGCCGCCCTCGGTGGGCTGCTCTTCGGCTTCGATACGGCCGTGATTGCGGGCGCAACCAGCGCTCTTACCAGTACATTCCACCTCACCCCCGGAAGCTTGGGCTTAACCGTGTCGATCGCCCTCTGGGGAACCGTGGTGGGCGCTTTATTTGCGGGCATCCCCGGCGATCGCTTTGGACGGCGAGACAGCTTGCGGGTGCTGGCGATCTTCTATCTGATATCCGCGCTCGGTTGTGCCTTCGCCACCAACTGGTACGCACTGGTCTTCTTTCGATTCATCGGCGGCCTGGCAATCGGCGGCTCGTCCGTGCTCGGTCCCATGTACATTGCTGAAATCGCCCCGGCGCGCTGGCGTGGGCGCCTGGTGGGATTCTTCCAGTTCAACGTGGTTGCGGGAATTCTGCTGGCGTATTTCTCGAACTACGTCGTCGGATTGTCCCTGCAAGGGAGTCCGCTTGAATGGCGCTGGAAACTGGGCATCGCCGCGGTGCCGGCGGCGCTGTTCTTCTTTATGCTGTTTCAGATTCCCCGAAGCCCACGCTGGCTGGCGCGTATCGGGCAGATCGCCGATGCCCGCTCCGTTCTCCAGTTGATCGGCGAAGAGAACATCGACTCCGAGTTGCATGCGATGGAAGACGCCTTCGAACTGGAAAAACGCCAAGGCAAAGAGCGCTTGCTCTCCGCCCGCAATCGCCTCCCCTTGTTTCTCGCGATCTCCATCGCTATGTTCAACCAGCTATCTGGTATCAACGCCATTCTCTACTACCTGAATGACATTTTCGCGCGCGCCGGCTTCAGCAAGGTCTCTTCCGACCTGCAAGCGGTGGCGATTGGGGCGACCAATTTGCTCTTCACCATGCTGGCTATGTCGGTGATTGACCGCGTGGGACGGCGCACGCTCATGCTGATCGGGTCTGTGGGGACCGCCTTGTCTCTCGCCGGAGTCGCGGCCATCTTTTGGACGGGCCGCCATGAAGACTGGCTGGTGTGGCTGTTGATCGGCTTCATTGCTGCCTTCGCTTTTTCCCAGGGATCGGTGATTTGGGTTTACATCAGCGAAGTCTTTCCTACCGCGGTCCGGGCCAAAGGGCAGAGTCTGGGCAGTTCGACGCACTGGATCATGAACGCTCTGATCTCGTTGGCGTTTCCCATTGTCGCCGTCAGGTCCAAAGCGGCTCCGTTTGTTTTCTTCTCGGCCATGATGGCGCTGCAATTTCTGGTGGTGTTTTTCTTTTACCCGGAAACCAAGAATGTTGTGCTCGAAGACATGGAGAAGAAACTGGCCGGGGTAGGCCGCTCAATTTGACTCCCGCTTGCTGGCTGGGCTAGCCTCAAAGGTCCGCCTGACTCGCAAGTTCTTGACCTGCTGCGCCGAAACTCGATACGGCAGGGAACTCGGATTTAGACGGTCGTTCCAGCCAACACCGACTCCATGCGATCCCATCGCCATTCAGTGATTCTGCTGCTGCTCGTCTGTTTGCTCGCAAGCAGCGCCCTGGCTGCTCCCATGCACCCGGTGCATGCTCCGCACGCCATGGTGGCGAGCGTGCACGAATTGGCTTCGCGTGCCGGGATCGAGATGATGCAAGCCGGCGGGAACGCCATCGATGCCGCCGTCGCAACCGGTTTTGCGCTGGCCGTCGTACATCCTCAGGCGGGCAATATCGGCGGCGGCGGGTTCATGCTGATCCGCATGGCAGATAGCACCACGCATTTTATCGATTTTCGGGAGAAAGCTCCCGCCGCGGCCACTGCCAACATGTATCTCGATTCCAGCGGAAACGTGATCGAGAACGCGAGCCTGGTCGGATACAAGGCGATCGGTGTTCCGGGATCCGTGGCCGGCCTGGCCTATGCCTTGAAAACCTACGGCAAGTTGGCCCTGCCTCAGGTCATGGCCCCCGCTATCAAACTCGCTCGCGACGGCTATCCCCTTGCTTGGGAAGATGCCGAGGATCTGCGCGACAACGATCTCGCAAAATTCCCCGAATCGCGGCGAATTTTTCAGCGCAACGGGAGCTATTTCCAGCAGGGCGAGATTCTTCGCCAGCCAGAATTGGCGCGCACCCTCGAACGCATCGCGAAGAATCCCGACGAGTTCTATCACGGACTCATGGCGCGTGAGATCGCGACCGCTGTCCAGAAAGGCGGCGGCCTGATCACCGCCGACGATCTTGCCCAATACGCAGTCAAAGAGCGCAAGCCCATTCGCGGCACCTATCGCGAGTACGACGTCATCAGCGCCCCTCCACCTTCCTCCGGCGGCATCGCGCTTATCGAGGCTCTGAACATTCTGGAAGGTTACGAACTTGCCAAATTCGGAAATCGCTCTGCCGAAGCTGTCCATCTGACCGCGGAAGCGTTTCGCCGAGCCTTCTTTGACCGCGCGGAGTTCCTGGGCGACCCTGATTTCGCCACCATTCCGGTTGCGCAGTTGATCGGTAAGCGCTATGCCGCCGGATGGCGTGAGACCATCGATCCCGCGCATGCCAGCACCAGCAAGGATCTGCAACGTCCGGCAGTGTTCAATGAGCTGGAGCGCTATGCTCGGACCCATGCGCCTACTACCACCATCCGCGAACCGGAAAATACCACGCATTATTCTGTGGTGGATGGATCGGGAAATGCGGTCGCCGTCACGACCACGCTGAACGATACACTGGGTTCGCGCGTAACCTTGGAGGGCCTGGGTTTCCTTTTGAATGACGAGATGGACGACTTCAGTTCCAAGCAGGGCGTACCGAACGCTTACGGATTGATCCAGGGACCAGCCAATGCGATCGGTCCGGGCAAGCGGCCTTTGTCCGCGATGACGCCCACTGTTGTTTTGAAGGATGGCAAGCTTTTCCTGGTTCTGGGTTCACCCGGCGGTCCGACGATCATCACCACCGTCGCCAATATTCTGATGGGAGTGGTGGATTTCGGCTTGGACATCCAGGAGTCGGTGAATGCGCCGCGGTTTCACCACCAATGGCTACCCGATGAACTCCGCTTGGAAGCCGGAATGTCTCCCGACACCGTGAAGCTGTTGCAGAACAAGGGACACAAGATTCAGATGGAACACAGTTGGGGTGATGGCGAGTGCATTGCCGTCGATCCGAAGACCAGCGAGCGCCTCGGCGCCAGCGATGGTCGCAACAATGGAAAGCCAGTAGGCTTCTAGCCATCACGTCGAGAAGCCTGGGAAGAAAGACATACGATGCAGAAAGCAGTTTCCACCTACGTCTATGTGAAAGAGCGCCTGCATCCCGGCCTGCTCGACGGCCTGGTGCGGGGCGGTGCCCAAGCCGTCGAAATCTTCGCCGCGCGCCAACACGTGGACTACGCCAACCGCAAGCAGCACGTTCGCGAACTCGCCGACTGGTTTCGCTCGACCGGTATTCCGCTGAACTCCGTGCACTCGCCTCTCTATGGCGACTACGAGTTCGGTCGCGCCGGATCTCCCCCCGTGAATGTGGCTTCCACGGACCGGGCCGGCCGCATCGAGGCGATGGACGAGATCAAGCGCGCTCTCGAGATAGCCGAACAGATTCCATTTCGTTTTCTCATTCAGCACCTGGGGACCACGAATGAAACTTTCGACGAGCGCAAACTCGAGGCGGCGATGACCTCGATTGAGCACCTGCGCGCCTTTGCCAAGCCCCTGGGAGTGCGTATTTTGCTGGAGAATATCCCGAACGAGCTGGCCACGCCTGAGAAACTGGTGGAGTTCATTCACGCGTCCCACTTTGACGATGTCGGTATTTGCTTCGATTTCGGACACGCGCATTTAATGACCAACGTCGCCCAGGCCTTCGAAATTGCCAAGCCGCATATTCGCTCGACCCATGTTCATGACAATGCCAAAGATCGTGATACCCACTTGTGGCCCGGCGAAGGCTCCATTAACTGGAAAGAAGCGGTGGCCTTGCTTCGCGCCGCCCCCCACACGCCCCCAATGCTGCTCGAAATTGAGAGCGACGACAAAGTGAATCCTATTGATTTCGTAATTTTGCAATTTGGTACGTTTGCAATTGAGAATAGCTGTAATCTGAAGTGGACCCTGATGTGAATGAACTATTCGAATTCACATTTAAGAATTCGACAAATAGCAAAATACCAATTTACAAAATTAGAAAATTACAAATTACCCAATTACCAAATTACCCAATTACTCAATAACTCAATTCCTATGTCTCCAATCACGACCATTGCCGAGGTGGGCAAGCACGAAGGCGAGTCGGTCACCATTCGTGGCTGGCTCTACAACCTGCGCGAGAGCGGGAAGCTTTTGTTTCCCATTTTTCGCGATGGCAGCGGACAAATTCAGGGAGTGGTTCCAAAGAACGCGGTTTCTCCGGAAACCTTCGCCGCATTGAAGGGGCTCACCCAGGAATCCAGCGTCATCGTGGAAGGCAAGGTGCGAGCCGACAAGCGTGCCCCGGGCGGTTACGAGCTGGATGTTTCCGGCGTACAAGTTCTGCAAAGAGTTTCGGAATCCGATCCCTACCCCATCACGCCCAAAGAGCATGGCGTCGACTTCCTGATGGATCACCGCCATCTCTGGATTCGCTCGCCCCGCCAGGCCGCCATCCTGCGGGTGCGCGCCGAGATCGTGAAGGCGGCACGCGATTTCTTCGATGATCGCGGCTTCACCTTGACCGATCCGCCCATTCTCACCCCCGCCGCGTGCGAGGGTACCAGTACGCTTTTTCCCGTCGACTACTTCGACGAGCAAGCCTATCTCACCCAATCAGGCCAACTGTATATCGAAGCAACCGCCATGGCGCTCGGCAAGGTCTATTCGTTCGGTCCGACGTTCCGCGCCGAGAAATCGAAAACCCGCCGCCATCTCACCGAATTCTGGATGATCGAACCGGAAGTTGCCTACGCCACGCTCGACGACGTCATGGAATTGGGCGAAGGACTGCTGACCTTCCTGGTGAAGCGCTGCCTGGAGAAGCGGCGTGCCGACCTGCAAACCATCGGTCGCGACATCACAAAACTGGAAAAGATTGAGCCGCCCTTCCCGCGCATTTCCTACGACGAGGCCGTCGAACGCTTGCAGGAAGGGTTTGCCAAGGGCGCGCTTGAAAATAGATTCGAGTGGGGCGGCGATCTGGGATCGCCGGACGAAACCTATCTCTCGTCGCAGTTCGAGCGCCCGCTGATGATTCACCGCTACCCCGCCAAAGTAAAAGCGTTTTACATGGAGCCCGATCCGCAACGCCCAGACCTGGCATTGTGTGTGGATGTGCTCGCTCCTGAGGGTTACGGCGAGATCATCGGTGGTTCGCAACGTATGGCATCCTATGAACTGCTGCTGCAACGCATTCACGAGCATGGCCTGCCGGAGGAATCGTTCAAGTGGTATCTGGATTTGCGCAAGTTCGGTGGTGTCCCCCATAGCGGTTTCGGCATGGGCATCGAGCGCGCGGTAGCGTGGATTTGTGGCTTGGAGCACGTCCGGGAAACGATTCCGTTCCCCCGAACGCTGCACCGGCTGTACCCGTGAAACGTTCTTGTATCGGTGAAACGTTCTTGTACCCGTGAAACGTTCTTCCTTCGCGTCCTTCGCGTGTTACTTCGCGATCTTCGCGGTTAAAAGCTTTTGCAGTGGGCAGCACAAAATGCATTGCGTCTGTAGAAATTGGTCCCGCAACGCGCAACGCGCAACTTGAAACATGAAACTTGAAACCTTGAAACTTTGAAACCTTGAAACTTTGAAACCTTCTAACCCATGACTCCTACCCCCAATACATCGTTCAGCAGCGTCACGCCAAAACAGATTCGCGTGATCGGTGTTCCCCTGGATCTCGGCCAATCGCGTCGTGGCGTTGATATGGGCCCATCCGCAGTGCGCGTCGCGGGCCTTGAAGCACGCCTCGAAGCCATCGGGCACATCGTGGAAGATGGCGGCAATGTCTCCGTCGCCATCCCCGAGCAAAAAAAAGCAGGCGCGGCTCACGCGAAATATCTAAAAGAAATCACTGCCACCTGCACCAAAAGCGCCGAACTGGTGCTGAAAAGCTTGGAAGCACACGCCGTGCCGCTGGTCCTCGGAGGGGACCATTCGGTCGCTGCTGGCACCGTGGCCGGAGTAGCGGAGTTCTATCGCCGACAGAACCAGAAGATTGGATTGATCTGGATCGATGCTCATAGCGACATGAACACCCCAGAAACCTCGCCCAGCGGTAACGTTCACGGCATGCCTCTCGCCGCCATCATGGGATTGGGACCGGCAGAACTTGGAAATATTTTTAACTTCTCACCCAAGATCCATTCGGAAAATTGCGTGCTGGTCGGCGTCCGCGACGTGGATGCCCATGAAAAGGAAAACATCCGCAAGGCCGGCGTAGAAGTTTTCACCATGCGCGACATCGACGAGCGCGGTATGCGCACCGTCATGGAAGAAGCCTTACGCATGGCCGGCCGCGGCACCGCCGGTTACCACGTTTCCCTCGATATGGATTGGATCGACCCTGAAGACGCGCCCGGCGTGGGCACTCCGGTTTGGGGCGGCGCAACTTACCGGGAAGCTCACCTGGCAATGGAAATCATAGCGGACCACGGCCGCATGCTGAGCCTGGAAATCGTCGAGGTGAATCCGGTCATCGACGAGCACAATCAGACCGCCGATCTCGCGGTCGAACTCGCACTCTCCGCCTTCGGTAAAAAAATCCTGTAGTTCTCAGCTGCTTGTTTCGCGATCCTCGCAGCTTTGCTTCGCGTCCTTCGCGGTAATTGTTAATCCTGTAGTCGTGCCCGCAATGTCAAAAGTAACCAGCTTGATCGACGGCATCGGAAGTTCACTTAGCAAGCGGAACCATTGGCATGATTGACGACAGGCGCCTTTCCCGTGGACACTGAGTGGTCATGAAAAAACTGCGCGTCGGAATCCTGTTCGGCGGGCGCAGCGGGGAGCACGAAGTGTCTTTGCTCTCGGCGGCTTCCGTGGTCAACGCTATCAATAAAGATAAATACGAAGTCGTCCCCATCGGGATTACCAAGGAAGGGCGGTGGTTGACGGCCGGAGCTGCGGAAGCACTGCTGCACGGCAAGCCGGCGGATGAATCGAAGCATTTGCGCGCGGGTGATCCCGAAGCGACCCCCGGCGCGGCGGTGTTGGCGAGCGGCGAGGCCGTGGTCGTTCCGCCGGA
>QIAI01000018.1 GCA_003224995.1 Acidobacteriota bacterium | reverse complement strand
ATCGAATTTACGGATGTCGCCGAGTCCCATCTGCGTCCAGATGCGCGCGCTGGAATCGGGAATGACGGGATGCGCCAGCGCCGTGACAATGCGCAGCGCCTCCGCCGACGTGTAAAGCACCGTCGCCAGGCGGGTCCACCGCGGCGACCAGTCCCCAGGCAACTTCCAGTGCGCGAGAAAACTGGTAGTTGTCGAACAGCTCGCTGAAGTCGCTGATCACGTCGTGGGCAATCTCGGCGATGGCGTCATCGGCAGGGCGATGCGATGCGGTGTGCGACGGATATGGCACCTCGCCCTTGAAATAGCGCGTGATCATGGTCAGCGTGCGGCTGGCCAGATTGCCGAGACCGTTGGCGAGATCGGAGTTATAGCGCTGCACCAGCGCGTCGAAGGAAAACGATCCGTCGGAGCCGAACACCACCTCGCGCAGCAGGAAATAGCGCAGGGCGTCAGCTCCGAGCACGTCGAGAATCGTCTCCGTCCGCACAATGTTGCCGCGCGTCTTCGACATCTTGTTCTCTTCGAACAGCAACCATCCGTGCGCCATGATGCCCTTCGGCAGGGGCAGCCCGGCAGCCATCAGGAATGCCGGCCAGTAGACGCAATGGAAGCGCACGATCTCCTTGCCGATCATTTGCAGGTCGGCGGGCCAGTACTTCTCATATTTGCTCGGATCGGCTGATCCGTAGCCGAGCGCCGTGATGTAGTTCGCCAGTGCATCGAGCCAGACGTAGATCACGTGCTTGGGATCGTCCGGAACCGGAATTCCCCAGGAAAATGTGCTGCGGCTGATGGAGAGGTCTTTCAGCCCACTTTTCACGAAAGAGATGACTTCGTTGCGGCGCGTTTCCGGACGAATCCAGTCCGGTTGCTCGGTATAAAGGCGCAGCAATTTATCGGCGAAGGCCGAGAGTTTGAAAAAGTAATTCTCCTCATGCACGGTCTCGGTGATGCGGCCACATTCCGGGCAGGGCTCGCCGGGACCGACGTCGACATACATTTCATCCGACACGCAATATTGCCCGGTATAGCTGCCCTTGTAGATGTAGCCGTTCTGGTTGAGCTTGCGGAACAGCGCCTGCACGCTTTTCTTATGACGTTCTTCCGTGGTGCGGATGAAGTCGTCGTTGGTCAGGCCCATTCGCTTCCAGAGCGCGCGAAACTCGCCAGACACTTCATCGGCAAACTGTTGCGGAGTCTTGCCCGCAGCCGCGGCAGCGCGCTCGATCTTCTGCCCATGCTCGTCGGTGCCGGTGAGGAAATAGGTGTCATCGCCCAGCATGCGGTGACGGCGGGCAATGGTGTCGCACGCAATCGTCGTGTAGGCGTGCCCAATATGCGGGCGCGCATTCACGTAGTAGATCGGAGTCGTAATGTAGAACTTTTTGCTCATGGAAATCGAAAAATCTTTACCACAAAGGGCACGAAGGTTACACGAAGGATAACAGGGCGCTCGACCTTCGTGCGTCCTTGGTGTCCTTCGTGGTTAAGGTTTTTTAGCGACGGCGCCCGACAAGTAAGCCTGGGTCGCCTCTTGCATCACGGTCTTCAGCGGTACTTCCTGTTCGGAGGCGATGCGGCGGCAATCCTCGTATTCGGGCGCGTAATTGGTGACCGTGCCATTCATGCTGGCAATCTTCATGCGTACTTCGCCCCAGGGAGTCGCGACGGGTACCCAACGCCGGTTCAAAATGCTTCTCTGCTCCTGCCGCTGCCGGACACCCAAGGTGGTCGTCTCGGTGAAAATGATTTGCGTGAGTTTGGCCGCATCCTCAAGCTTCGAAAGCACGGTCAGCAACGTGCCCGGTCGATTCTTTTTCATCTGCACCGGCATGCTGAAGACGTCGAGCGCGCCTTCGGCAAGCAGGCGATCGAGCACGTAGCCAAACACCTGCGGATTCAAATCATCGAGATTGGCCTCCAGCACGGTAATCGTGTCCTGTACCGTCTTCGCAGCAAGGCTTGAGCCGGTTGCTTCACCGACGGTGATGCGCACCACGTTGGCGTGTCCCGGAATGTCGCGCGTGCCCGCACCGTAACCGCTCTTCTCGATCTTCATCTCCGGAAATGTGCCAAAGCGGCTGGCCAGCGTTTTTACGATGGCCGCGCCTGTGGGCGTCAGTAATTCCAGCTGGATGCCCGACGAATACACAGGGGCGCCCTGCAACAACTCAACCGTCGCCGGAGCGGGAACTGGAAACGTTCCATGCGCACACTTCACCGTCCCGCCGCCCACGTTCAGGGGAGAGCAAACAATCTCGTCGACTCCGAGAGCCTCTGCTCCGACCGCCGCGCCCACGATGTCGACCATGGCATCCACTGCGCCGACTTCGTGGAAGTGCACCGACTCGATACTCATGTTATGGATCTTAGCCTCGGCCGCGCCCAGGGCTTCGAAGATGTGAATGGCGATCTTTTTTNNGCTTGATCTCCGTCAGGCTGCGACCGTGATCGTGCTCACGTGTGTGTGGCGCAGCCGTCGCTGCCCCTGCATCGGAAGATGGGTGCGGATGCGAATGAGGGTGAGAATGGTCATGCGCGTGTTCATCGCGCCCCGCTTGCTTAGCCCAGAACTGCTCCCGCGGCAGCTCTTTCTCGCCATTCACCAGCACATCGACCTTGGTCGCGGTGATGCCGCTGCGATTCACTTGCGAAATTTCGAGGCGAGCTCCGATGTTGAGGGCAGCGACCGTTTCTTCCAGCAGCTTCGCAGACACTCCGGCATCGATCAGGGCGCCCAGAAACATGTCGCCGCTCATGCCGGAAAAACAATCGAGATAGGCAATTCTCATGAAGAGCAGCTGTTAGCTATTAGCCGTTAGCTGTTAGCCAAAATCCTGAGCTCTCGCAGCGGACCGACTAACTGTCCACTTGAATTTGAGCCTTTGCCAATAGCCAATGACCATCAGCGACTAGCGGTCTGCCAACAACCAACGACCAAGGACCAACGACTCTTTTTCATCATAGGGAACGCCTCTGCCACCGTCAAACCCGGCCCGCATCTGCCGTTTGCTACAATCACTAGTTTATTCAACAAGTTAGAGGGGCTCCTTGTATCACACGCTCGAACGCCGTTTGATCCAGCAGGTGCGCGATTTTCTACGCCGCACCTACGACCTCGACCTGCCCAGAATTGTGGTCGAACAGCCGCCCAAGGTGGAGTTGGGCGAGTACGCCATGCCGCTGGCTTTCGAGTTGGCCAAGAAGCTGCGCAAGGCGCCACGCAAAATTGCCGAGGAGATTGTCGCCGGAATCGGACCGATCGCAGGCTTTGAGAAGCTGGAAGTTGCCGGAGCGGGATACATCAATGCCCGGCTTCAGCGGGGCGAGGTCGCGGCTGCGCTTCTGGCCGATGAAAATCCCAAGCTCGATGTTCCGTCGGGCAAAATTCTGGTCGAGCATTCGAGCATCAATCCCAACAAAGCCGCACACATCGGTCATTTGCGCAATGCGATTTTGGGCGATACGTTTGTGCGCTCACTGCGCTTTGCGGGCAGGGAAGTGGACGTGCAGAACTACATCGACAACACCGGCGTGCAGGTGGCCGATGTGGTGGTGGGCTTTTTGTATATCGAGAAGAAGACGCGCGCGGAGGTGGAGGCGCTGGCCGCGCAACCGAAGTTCGACTACTACTGCTGGGATTTGTATGCCCGCGTCTCGCAGTGGTACGAGCAGGATAAGCAGAATGCGCAAACCCGATTGCAGACACTGCACGAGATCGAGGCGGGCGGCAACGAGACTGCCGCGATTGCGGAGCTGATTTCAGTGGCGGTTCTGCGGCGCCATCTCGAGACCATGGACCGGCTCGATATCGAGTACGACTTCCTCCCACGCGAGAGCGAGATTCTGCATTTGCATGTCTGGGATGCGGCCTTTGCCAAGCTGAAAGACGCCGGCGTGCTGTTCTATGAGACCGAAGGCAAGAACAAGGGCTGCTGGGTGATGCAGCGGGCGGGGACGGGGAAAAAACCTGAAACCGCCGAGTCGGCCGCAGATCACGCTGGAGACGCAGATACGACTAAAGACGCGCAAGCCCAAAATAACGACGACGTGAATGGGCATTCAGAGGTTGAGACTGAGCGCGTATCCGAGGAAGATCAGAAAGTCATCGTCCGCTCCAACGGTACGGTCGGCTATGTGGGAAAAGACATTGCCTATCACATGTGGAAATTCGGACTGCTCGGCCGCGATTTCAATTACCGGAAGTTTTATTTGTATCCCAACCAGCATCAATGCTGGATTTCTGCGATTGCTGGAGAGAAAGAGCATCCCCACTTTGGCGACGTGGCCGAAATTTATAACGTCATCGATGCCCGGCAGTCGGAGGCGCAAAACACAGTCATCGAGGCGCTGCGCGGTCTTGGCCACAACGAAGCCGCCGAGCACTACACCCACTTCTCCTACGAGATGGTTGCACTCACTCCACGCTGCGCGGCCGAACTCGGCTACCAGCTTTCCGAAGAGGACAAAGCTCGTCCTTACATCGAGGTCTCAGGGCGCAAGGGGTTTGGAGTGAAGGCGGATGACCTGCTGGACCGCCTCATCGCGTCGGCCAAGAACGAGGTTGACCAGCGCCACCCGCAATTGCAGGAGAACGAACGCCGCGACATCGCGACCCGGATTGCCATCGGCGCGTTGCGCTATTTCATGCTGAAGTACACCAAGCCTTCTGTGATTGCTTTCGACTTCAAGGATGCGCTGAGCTTCGAAGGCGACACGGGTCCGTACGCGCAGTATGCCGTGGTCCGCGCCACCAACATTTTCCGTAAGGGTGGATTCGATCCCGAAACATTTACGCGTCAGAGCGCGAAGCATCTTTCTGCTGAAAATTTCGCCAGGCACTTTGAAGGAGCAGAGGGAACCGAAATCTGGGAACTTTGGCTGGCAGCGGCAAAGACCGCGTACGTGGTCGAGCAATGTATTGCGACCACCGAACCCGCGTATCTGGCCAAGCATGCCTTCCAGTTGGCGCAGTTGTTCAACTACTTCTATCATCGTCATCCCATCCTGAATGAGGCCGATCCGGAACGAAAACAATTCCTGCTGGCGACCGTTGCCGTCGTGAGAAGGGAACTGATGCGGAGTCTGGCAGTCCTCGGCATCACCGTTCCAGCGGTAATGTGAGGAAGGTGTAGCGATTGAGATATTGCCTCGCGGTTCGGAAATCTCAAACCTTCACAAAAATTAAACCGCAGAGAACGCGGAGAACTACCGCAGAGAGCGCGGAGAACTGCCGCACAGAGCGCAAGGCACTGCCACCCTTTACGCGAAAAATGGTTGACTACTTGACCAGTCACTGACCACGCGGCCATCTCGAAGCGATAGCTCAAAGATATTAGACCCGGTCGCAATTGCGTTGCGGAGCTCTCTGGCGGCCTGCCGGGCAATGGATGGCTTGGATTGTCTGGCAGCCTCCGGCGCGAGTTCCTAGGGCCATTAGTGGCCTCGCAGAGGGCATCCTACGTTACAATCGACACTGCTTCAGGCTGCACTTTCGTGTCTTGCCGGCACCTTATCCTAAAGTTACAATCATTTCAGTTAGTTAGGCAGGACCACACAAGAGCAACGTCATCGGGTCGACAGGCATCTAAATGAAGGTGAGGCGAGATGGAGGTTTCATGCGGAAAATCGGCTGGTTGATCAGTGTGATGCTGATGGCTGGGCTGGCCGCAGCGGCTCCCAAAACGCAGCGCACTTTCGGGGACAGACCTTTCCCCGCGGTTTTGAAGAATGCGCAGTTCGTCTACGTGGCGGCTTACGATGGCGATGAATTCGATTCTCGGGTACTTCCCGAAGATCGGGCTGCGATTGCGGCGGTGGAAGATTCGATTCGGAAGTGGGGCAAGCTGACCTTGGTCTACAGGCCTTCCGAGGCGGACATCATTGTGCTGGTCCAAAGTCGACCTTCGGAAGATGTACTCGCGGTTTACGAGCGCGGCCTGTCGGGCGGACAGTACTTGTGGCGCGCCATGGGACGCGGCGGGTTACAAACTGGCGAAACCCCGCTGGCAACAGAATTTGAAAAAGGCTTCGATTCCGTGCAGACGAAGTCGGGCAAGTAGAAAAAGCAAGTTTTTGCGAGTTGTAGTAAGCGGATACGGACGTCGCATTGGCCTGGGGTTTCGAACCTGTTCCCCGGCCAAGGCGGAGTCCGTTTTCGTTTTGGGCGCTGACTCCGCTCATTACCTCTGTAACTTCTTCGACACGAATCCTGGGTATTCCCCCACCGTATGTTGTCACAATCAGGCCTGATTTCCTGCAAAGGGGCATTCATGCGAACCAGGCTGGGCATGGCCGCGCTAATCTGCGGATTCCTTTCTTCCGCGTGGGCACAACAACTGCCACCGCGCACTTTCGATTGGGTACGCGCCAGCGATGAAGTGGTGCAACTCGATCCGGCTGACTATCACACCGGGCGTGTTTACCGCCCCGGGCCGGACGGCGGCAACATGCATGTCATCATTCAGGCAAAGCGGCCGGTGACTTTGGCCATGGTAGGCGCGGATGAGTGGAAGGCGGCGCAGACCAATCCCGAACTCTGGGGCAACCTCGAGTACCGCTGTATGCGCGAGCACGTGACCAGCACCACCTACGAATGCCATCTGCCGCCTTCGCATGCCATGACCCTGGTCATTCATGATGAGCGCACGCCCGATCGTGCACTGATGCAGGGAATTGGAGCTGTACTCGGCCGCACCGGGGCTCGCGCATTCGTCGCACCCACTGACGTCGAGATCACGTATCACAGTTGGTCGTGCGTGGCGAACTGCATTCAGCCGGAGTTTCAGTGGGTGCGGCTGGTGAAAGAAAAATACGAGCTTTCGGCGGTGCCGAAGCTTTACAGCATTCTCACACCCGAGCAGGATGGGCAGAAGCTGTGGATGAAGATCAAAGCGCCGGTGCCGATGACGCTGGCGGTGCTGCCCTCCGCCACCGCGGACCAGATTTATGACAAGCCCGAGCAGTTGGGTTCTGCGCTGGCCCAGACCACGTGCAAGCAGCGCGGCGTGCAGTCGATGGAATTTGATTGCCTGTTCAATGCCGCCGATGGGCCGCAATCGTTGCTGATTGTCCCTGATCTTAAGTCGCATAAGAAAACCGAGATTGAAGTGCAGACGTACAAGTGCGTGGAGAATTGCGAGCTGCTGGCGCCCGCTGGAACGCAGCCATAGAATCAAGGATGGAGCGGCGGCGTCCCCGCTGCCGGACTTAGGGATTCTTGCGGGCGTGAATGTGTCGCACACGACCGCAGGGTCCCTCGACTTCGTTCGGCTGTCGCCTCTCTTCGCTCGGGATGACAATGGATTTTGAGGGTCGGGTGAGGACGCAGGGTCCCTCGACTTCGTTCGGCTGTCGCCTCTCTTCGCTCGGGATGACAATGAATTTTGAGGGTCGGGTGAGGACGCAGGGTCCCTCGACTGCGTTCGGCTGTCGCCTCTCTTCGCTCGGGATGACAATGGATTTTGAGGGTTGGGCGAGGACGCAGGGTCCCTCGACTTCGTTCGGCTGTCGCCTCTCTCCGCTCGGGATGACAATGGATTTTGAGGGTCGGGTGAGGACGCAGGGTCCCTCGACTGCGTTCGGCTGTCGCCTCTCTCCGCTCGGGATGACAATGG
>QIAI01000709.1 GCA_003224995.1 Acidobacteriota bacterium | reverse complement strand
TTTATGGCAGCTACCTGGAAGGGAACGCAGGCATCGGTTGCGGCTCAGAAACTACGGCCGCGCACTCTGCTAAACCAGATGTTTCCCCTGGTGTACCCCTTCTTCAGTTTGCTGCTGATTGCACAGATGGCGGAAACGAAGCGACTCATGGACACTCTGATGGGCTGCGTGATCTTCGTGGCCGTGGGCCTCCGGGTGTTAGTCATTCAAGGGCGGCTGATTCGTGCGCAGGAAAGACTGCAGTTCGAGGCTACCCACGACGCGCTCACGGGCCTGTCGAACCGCCGGGCAGTGTTAGAGCACTTGGAGAAGGAATTAGATCGTCACCGCAGGACAGGCGCGCCGGTAGGGCTGATTATGGCCGATGCAGACCACTTCAAAAAAATCAACGACGTGCATGGCCATGGCGTTGGCGACGAGGTGCTGCGGGAAATAGCTCGCCGCATGAAGGGCGGCCTGCGCAGTTACGATTCGGCGGGACGCTATGGAGGAGAAGAATTCCTCATTGTGCTGCCCAGTTGCGACGCCCAGAATACGTATGCGGGGGCAGAACGACTTCGCGAAAGCGTCGCGGAACAGCCGGTCAGCAGCAGCGCCGGCCCGGTGGCGATGACGATGAGTATGGGATTCATCGCCGCCACTGGATGCATGCAGGATTCGGATAGTCTGACGCTGCTTCGCCTGGTGGACGAGGCTCTCTATCGCGCCAAGAAGAACGGTCGCAATCGGGTGGAAGGCGCGTTTCTCTGGGGAAGCGAACCGGAAAAGGAAAGCGAGTCGGAATTGACCTCGCACCGCGATGTGTAGGGATCGGCGATCGCTTTTCTTTTTACTGAACGTTCAATCATGCGTTCCGTCCCAGAAGCTCGGATCTGATTCCTCGTCAACGCGTCAGGTTTACCAGCAACCGCGACAGGACTGGACTTGCCTGCAACAAGTAGCCGACGGATTTTCGGAGCGGGCGCGGAAGCTGGAGCAGACGCCGCAATTTTGACGAGTTTTGAAAGACGGGCAGGAGTTGATTTCGGTACTCCTCACAGTACCGCAGGCGGGCTTCGGCGAGCGACATCTCCGATCTGAAAAATGGCGCGAGGCATCGGGCAGCGAGCGCGCCGCTGCGCAAGGCCAGAGAGATGCCGTCGCCCACGAAGGGATCCACGAAAGAATAAGCGGCGAGGTGCTGACCGGCTCGGTCAGAGGCCTCCATTGATTCGCGCGGGCACTTAACTGTGGATGCCGGCCGAAGACCTCCGGCAGCGAGTGCGCGACGTCGGCGCGAACCATGGCGCAGGCGTTCACACGGCCTTCCTGCGACCCGCTTAGTTCTACCGGCTGCACGCCGCAGTAACCGCCTTCGAAAAAATAAAGATCGACCGAGAGCTGAGATGACGGCTCGAGAAAATGGCCCTTCAGTCCCAGCCATTTTGTTGTCGAGTCGACCCGGGCACGGCTGCGGAGGTTAGACCAGCGCCCGCTGGCATTGATCACAGCTCGCGCATGGAACTCGCCGTGGCTTGTGCGGAGGCAAAAAGGATCGGCGCCAGCAATGTTCTCCACTGTAATTTCAGAGAAGGTTGTGATTCCGTCATGGTCGGCGGCGCGCCAGAGCGCGAAATCGAGATCCCAGCGCGCAATGCTGGCGCCCGGAGGATCGACTTGCGCGGAAACAATATGGCCATCGAAGAAGAGACGGGCTTTCGGAATGCGCAAGGCCTCGTCCAACAGGGTAGGTGCGGTGGACTCAAGCAAGCCGGCA
The DNA here is from genome assembly GCA_003224995.1 of Acidobacteriota bacterium. Lineage (GTDB taxonomy): Bacteria > Acidobacteriota > Terriglobia > Terriglobales > Acidobacteriaceae > Gp1-AA133. The sequence continues at coordinate 821 of QIAI01000709.1, read as the reverse complement.
AGCAATGCCAGGGATTCGGCGGAAATGAATTCTCCGCACACCCGCTGCCGAGGAAATCGACCGCGTTCCAGCAACAACACGCGGGTTCCGGCTCGGGCCGCGGTAATGGCTGCAGAAGTTCCGGCCGGTCCTCCGCCGATGACTGCCAAGTCAAAGGTTTCGGGGTTCTCATTCTCTGCCGACGCGGGCGAGTGCGACCGCGCTACATCGGAGCGATCGCGGCCTTCTAGCTTTTCCATGCGATCACGCCCATGCGATACAGGTAGTAGGAGTCGATCTCCACGCGCGCTGCATTTGTCCGCCGCAACATTTCTCGCATTTCGTCCAGCGTGTACGCCTGGCGCACGGATGCGGGAGCATCATTACGCGATCGTCGATCAGGACAGCCATGCGGCAGACGCGCAGACTTTCGTTGACGAAGCGTATCAATTCTTCCGGGCCGAGATGGTGGGCGAACAAGGCGCTGCTGACCAGGTCGAAACTGTCATCCGCGAACGGGAGAGTCAAAGCATCCCCAACCACCGAGCGCCCGCCATTGCCAATATGAGTGGCAGCACGGTCGAGGAGCGTGAATTCAAGGTGAATGCCCTGAGATGCGAGGCGTTGCTGGGCCACGTTCGGAACGTATCCCGAGCCGGCGGCGACCTCCAGCAAAGAGAGTGCACGTGGGGAAACAGAGATGTCGCGCGCACGGCGGGCGGGGACGCTCGCCGCTCCACCGTCTTTTCCTGCTCCACCGTTTTTTCCTGCTCCAGCGTCCGGTTGCCCTTCGCAGGCCCGGGCGACTCGTTGGGTTAATTCCATGGTGGTGGCTACACCGC
>QIAI01000017.1 GCA_003224995.1 Acidobacteriota bacterium | reverse complement strand
ACTCTCGCAGTCCGAAATCAAAAAGTCTATCAAGGTATGGCGGGCCGACTATTTCCGAGTGTAGGTATTCGGGCGAAGCCAAACCATTCAGCGCCCGGATGGAATCATTGACCCCTCGCCGGCTTGGTTGCACGGAGGAAAAAGTCTTCGGAAACGGCCTTTCACAAGCCAGCGGGAGCGTCGTAATGAGGGTGAGCCCGGTATCAAGAGTCGCCGGCGTACTGGTTCTGATGTTCTGCTCCTTGACTGCGCTCTGGTCGCAAGGGGGTGCGAGTGCCGCCGAACGCCACCTCTTCGAGGCCGCAAACCGGGAGCGCAGGGCACAGGAATTGCCTGCTCTCAAATGGAGTCCAGCTCTGGCGTCCGCGGCCCGCGCCCATGCGAAGGAGATGGCACGGCACAACGAAGTTTCCCACCGGCTGCCCGGTGAACCCGCGTTGCCCGCTCGTGTCACGCGTGCTGGAGCACACTTCCAATGGCTTTCGGAAAACGTAGTGCAGGCGCGAACCGCGGCCGAAGCTCATTCGGAATTTGTGAAGTCGCCCACACATCGCGCCAACCTGCTGGATCGGGATATGAATGTCGTGGGCATCGGCGTCGCCATCAAGGGGAATCAGTTATTTGTGGTAGAAGACTTCGCGCAGGCGAAATAAACGCAGTTCCACCCAACTTACTCCATTACCCAAATCCCGTTGCGGTGGCGAATGATGGGCGTGCGATCGACGCCCGGTAGTTTCGCCAGGGATCCCAGTAGCAACTTGCGCCACGGCTTCTCCAGCGCAGGCACGCGAAGCACTCGAGCGCTGAACGCGCGAAAGCGCATTAATCCAGAGGCATTCGGCAGGGAAGCGATTTCCTGCTCGACGATTGCCTCATGGATGCGATGACATTCGTCCAGATTCTGCAGCCCCAGCGAATCGGGGTGCGAACGAAAACCGCCAATCAGGGCATCGACGGAATAAAGTTTCGCGTAACGGAAAAAGCGTACCCACAATTCAAAGTCACTTCCGTTGCGGCGCGAGTCATCAACTCGGCTCCCGGCACGCTCCCACAGGCTGCGCTTCCAGTACGTCGATTCCTGCTGGATGTAGCGATTCGCGCCCGCCAGAAACGCCATGCGTGACCAGCGCCGCAGCTTCAGAATCTCCACCGCCATGCCGTCATCGTTAAATCCCGTCGGCCGCCCCGTGATCCACTCTACCTGCGGAAAGGTTTGAAACACGCTTCCCACCACAAACAGGGAACCGGCGTGCAGCATGTCGGTGGCGCTAATCCAGCCCATCACTTCGCCGGACGAACGCGCGAATCCTTTGTTGATGGCGTCGTACATCCCGCGGTCGGGCTCGCTGATCCAGCCGTGGAGTTGCGCTTCGTACTTGCGAATGATTTCCAGGCTGCCATCGGTCGAGCCGCCGTCCACGATGGTGTATTCCAGGTTCGGATATCCCTGGCTCAGCACCGAGCGGATAGCGGCCTCCAGATAGCGAGCGGAGTTAAAGACTGGCGTGACCAGGCTGATCCTCGGCCAGGTAGGCGATGTTGGAGATGGGTTGTCGGTTGCGCTCACCGGATTTTAACCAGGCGTCGTATCAAATGCGATCGCATGCTGCCATGGCACAGTGCGTTTCTTAGCTGAATTTCTCTGTGCCTCTGTGTCTCTGTGGTGAATGGTTCTCTAGTCCCGCAAGAGCGATAACAACGCAGGGTTCTTCAACTCGCTGCGTGACGCGACGAAAATGCAGCGTAAGTTGTGGCCGTCTCGCGCGGTATCCAAATTGTTTCTCCATTCGAATCTAAAATCTTCGTGCTCGGGCGGCGTGACGGGAGCATAAACGTAACCGAACCCGATCCGGTTGAGCGCAAGCACAACGTAGTGCGGAGTCGGACGGCCGGCAATCCCGCCCAGCGCCTGGTTTACGTCGGTACTTTCATCTTCCATCCGTACCATCGCCAACTGGTGATCGCAAACGATGGTTTCCAGCAGCAGCATCTCATCGCAAACCGATTCCATGTTGCGCAGCGACGGCAGTGGGTTTTCCAGGTGATAGAGCAGGCCGTAGGAGAAGACCGTAAGAAAACGCCCGAAGCGAGCTAATGGCTAAGTCTCCACATTTCCAACATGCCCCTCGAGCTGAGGATAACGCGTTCGGAGGCTGGCGATGTTGGACTCACGGCCATCCACGCACACCACCGAAGCGCCCATCTGCACCAACTTGGCTCCAAGGTGACCAACTCCGCAACCCACATCCAGCACCCGCTTTCCCGCGAGCGGCAAGTGCATGGCTTCCAGATTGGCCATGCGAGCCTGGTTGATAGCGAGGGCGTTCGGAGCGTCGAAGACTTCAAGGCCGCCGTGTCGGCGAATGCCTTCATCCTTATAGTTTCGCCGCCGGATATCGACCGGATAAGGCAATTGCACGGGAAGTGCCGCGATCGGCTTATGCTTACGAAAAGGATTTTTCACAGTGTTGGTAGAATCTGTGGTTTCAAGCTACGGGCTACGAGCTACGAGCCAGAAGCAAATGCTTCTAATGGGTTGTTGCAATTGAGCTCGAGGCTCCAAGCTCGCAGCTCAAGACCTCCGAATCAAATCAAACCAGTTGAAATCGTACTTGTGAAAATCCAGCGTGAATACCACATCGAACTGGGCTGGAGCCAGGAACTCCCGAATCTTCTTCAGGTCATGCCACTCTACCCAGGGCGCGCCGCCATCCGTCTTTTTGCCCCACTTGTCCGCCGGCATGCGGCCGTCGTGAATCCAGCGTCGCTTGGGATAGGCTAGCTCAATCCAGCGTCCCCCGACGGGTAGGTGCTTCAGCAGCGCTTGCGCCTCCACCCGGGTTGCTTCGAGCGGCAGATTAATCAGGGACCCTTGTCCGTAGATCGCCGCATAATCCTTAGGCAGCGTAGCTAGCGCGCGGACATCTTCCATATAACAGAAGCGCACGTTGGTCAGACCTTTCAGTTGGCACAGCCGCTTCACGATTTCAAGGTTGGTCTCGACCACATCGACGAAGGTCCACTCGGCCCCGCTGGCAGCGAAAGTAATCCCGTCAAAGCCCAGGCCCGAGCCCACCTCCAGCACTTTCTTGCCGCGGAACACGTCGCTATACAGAGTGTGATACCAACCACGCACCGAGTAGGAGGGCCCTGTGGAGGAATCGGCCAGAGCCTCCGACCAACGGCGAAGTAACTCCTGATCGGAGAGCTTCAGCCAATCTTCCGACCGCACCCGGGTCTGTTCGCCTCCCGGGACCTCGCCCCACTTGTTTCGGAGAATGCGGAAGGTCTGCCCCAGATGCTCGTCCTCGCCCACACCCGGCGAAAAAGCCCAGCGCGCCTGCCTGCGGAAACCTAGCGCCATGGCTGGTTCTCCACGATCGCCTTTTTCGGTTTCGCTGGCGCGGGCCTTCGACCCAGGCTGCGTTTCACCAACTTCGCCATGCCCAGCGGCCGCGAACTGTAACGCTTGAACTGTTTCCACAGCCGTCGCGGACTCGGCTGAATACCATTTGCGGTCAGCCGGTGCGTAGCGTCGTCGATGGTATACGCATATCGCCAGAAGAAGCCCTCATCATAGTCGGCCGGATTCTGTTCGCAGGTGAGGCGCGCATTCAGAATGCACTCCTCACTCGCCATCATTTCTTCCTTGCTCGGGCCGTAGGTCGTATGGGAGTAATCATGATTCTGATGCACGACCAGCACGGCACCTGTCGCATCCACCACGCTCGCTCCCAGGGAGCGCGCCTTCCACAGAAGCCAGTTGTCCCACCAGAAACGGCCGATCGCCAGTGCCGGGATGGAAGCATAGAGCCCTCGCGAAAAAGCGAAGTAGTCGATACTGCGCGCAATCTGCAGGTTGCCTTCGCGGAGAGCACCGCCACGCAACTGCGCTGCCCAATCATTGCGGAAGTCAAGAGCCTGTTTGATGTCGAGATCCGTGCGCCTGCCGACCATCAGGAAGTGATCACTCCAAGCAGAAACTCGCACCAGCGCCTGCGCAAAATCATCGAACAAAATGATGTCCGAGTTGACGTAACTTACGATCGTGCCCCGCCCGAGTTTTTCGGCTTGCTCGAATAGATCGCTGATCAAAGGCGTGCCCCAGCGGTTACATTTCACCCTGGGGACATGCCGCAAGCCGAACTCCGCCGCGATTTCCGACGTGCCCGGCTCGTCCCCAAAGAGGATAATTTCAGGTGTGGGCGTCATGAGCGTCCAGCTTTGGATCGCGTTCCGCTGAATCACGCCAATGTGACCTTCAAACTTCTTGGGAGTCGCAAAAAGCGTTATGCCCGGGCGCTTCGCTGTGCTGGAGCTCGCGCTCATACGAAGCCTTCTCCTAGACCCAGAGCCAGGTAATGCACGCCTGGTTCTTCGCGCAAAAACTTCACAGCTCTCCAGCAGTCAATCACCGTACGCTTCTGGCTGGCATGGCGCGCCCATTGCTCGGAGGCAATTGTGGCGAACTCCGGCCACGCAGTCGCCAGAATGACTACATCCGATTTCTGGATGCACTCAAGCGAACTCGAAGCGAAGCGCAGTTTCTCCAGCACCGGTCCGCGAGAATTCTGTCCATACGCCGGATCAAAAGCCAGCACCGAAACGCCGCGGGCAAGAAGTTCTTTGGCCAGCAGAAAGCCCGCAGCCTCCTCCACCACATCGGTCCCTGCCTTGTAGGTCAGCCCAAGAATTCCTGCGCTTCCTTCTGTGCGTTGCACCACGTCCGCCAGCCAGGAAACCTGCGCGCGATTGAACCGATCGACGGTTTGCGCCAGGTCGGGAGGTACGTGCAACTGTTGAGCCAGTTGTGCAAGTGCCAGGTTGTCGCGCGGAAAGCACGGTCCCCCGTAGCTGAGGGCGCCCTTCAAATACTTGGGCCCGATGCGCGTGTCGAGTCCCAGCGCCGAGGTGATCACATCCACGTTCGCTCCGGGAAGCTGCTCGCAGATGCGCGCCAGCATGTTGGCGTAACTGATCTTGGTGGTGACGTAGGTATTGACCGCGAGCTTGGTAATCTCGGCATTGACGAACGACATGCGCGCAATCGCAGGCTTATTCTCACAGACCTGGGCGTAAAGCGACTGCAGGGTGTCTCCCGCGCGCGCATCGGACTCCCCAATCAAGAGCATGTCCGGATTCAGGAAGTCGCGCATGACGCTGCCCAGTGCAATAAACTCCGGACTGTAGCAAA
>QIAI01000016.1 GCA_003224995.1 Acidobacteriota bacterium | reverse complement strand
ATGTTGCGTATGTTGGGGACGATCTTCCAGATCTTCCTGTCATGCGCCGCGCTGGTTTGGCTGTGGCCGTGGGAGACGCGGTTCCGGAGGTCAAAAAGACGGCGCACTACGTAACGAGAGCTAGCGCAGGCCGTGGTGCGATCCGCGAGACCGTTGAACTGATTCTCAAAGCAAAAGGCATTTGGGAAGCCATGATCCACAAAGCGCGCGCCTGAATGGTGTCAAGTGCTGTTCCTGGAGTGCTGCTAGCAGCGTTGAACGCGCAGTTCGAGCAGTCTAGGCACGTTCCGCTGTTGCGTAGTCCATTAAGGAGGGTCGCGAATGAACTCCAACGTCAAACTGGGAAGAATCTCAGGAATTGAGATCGGGCTTCATTACAGCTGGTTCATCATCGCAGCGCTGATTGTGTTCTCCCTCGGCGAACACTTCCGCCTGGTAAACCCAAATTGGGGCGCGGGCGAGATCTGGATCGCTGCGCTCTTCACCGCTGTCCTGTTCTTCGTCACCTTGCTCCTGCATGAACTCGCCCACTCGCTGGTCGCCCAGTCCCGTGGATTGAAGGTCAGCGCAATCACCCTGTTCGCGCTCGGCGGCATTTCCCAAATCCAGGATGACGCCACCGACGCGAGAACAGAATTCTGGGTCGCAATCGCCGGGCCCATCGCCAGCCTGATCATCGGCTTTAGCTGCCTCGGCATCGCGCTCGGCCTGGGCTGGCAACGTTCGACCGAACCGCACACTGCAGCGATCGGGGTGCTGGTCTGGTTAGGCTATATCAACATTGCGCTCGCGTTCTTCAACATGATTCCCGGCTTTCCGCTCGATGGTGGCCGGGTGCTGCGCTCGCTTGTGTGGGCGATCACCAAGAACGCAGATCGCTCCACCCGCATCGCGGCGCGCGTCGGCCAAGTCGTTGCCTTTCTGTTCATTCTCGATGGCATATGGAGATATTTCTCTGGTGCTGGCTTTGGCGGCCTGTGGATCGCTTTTATCGGCTGGTTCTTGATGGACGCAGCCAAGGCCAGCTACGCCGAGGTGGGGACTACAGCTGCGCTTCGTGGCATGCGAGTCTACGATGTGATGTCGCGCGACTGCGTCATCGTGGACCGAGGAATGAGCCTTAGGGATTTTGTCGATATCTACCTTCTGAAGACCGGCCAGCGGTGTTTCGCTGTGGAGGACCAGGGGCGTCTGGTAGGGATCATTACGCCACGCGATGTTAGCAACATCTCGCGCGACCGTTGGGACGAGACCACGGTCCGCGAAGCCATGCGCCCGCTGCAGGAGTTGCACGTCATCGCTCCTGACACGCCGGTTCTGGACGCTCTGAAACTCATGGCCCGCAACGATGTTAACCAGTTGCCCGTGGTGGCGAATGGCACTTTGCAAGGAATGGTCTCCCGCTCCCAGCTGGTGCAGTTACTGCAGGTTCGGTCTGTGCTCCAGCTCCCGGCCACGTACCGTTCGACGCTGCAACGCAAGGGTGAGGACCTGAGAAAAGGTGCATGACCTGGCGCCTCGCATTAGTCGCATGCATCAGTGTTTTGTAACGAGAAGTAACCCGGTTTCTATCTGATCACGGCGATGGGCTCTGCGACTCGACGATCGCTGAAATCTTGGCAAGTGCGCGCCGCTGCGACTCTGCGCGAACTGTGCATAAATATCTATTGTGTGCGAGACTCTGTGAGTCCCGAAGGGACGACGGCCTAGGACGGGTCTGCTCGATCTGCTCTGTGCAGGTGTGCCGTAAGTGTGCCGTGCGCTTCGATACGCTATGCGCCAATGTGGGCTTTTTCGCTACTTTTCAAAAGTGCTTCCGTGCGGGCTTGGTTATGGGTAAGTAGTTGATTTCACATGATGGAACGGTAGGCGAAGACCTTGCTGATTGCCCTACTCTTAATCAGTAGGTTGTAGGTTCGATTCCTACCGCGCTCACCACAATTAAATAGTTAGCAGGCTCGATCCGTCTATGCCCGGGCGGCAGAGCCAGCGTACAACTTTGCCCGTTTCGTTTTTCGTCCGTCATCACATCGCCGTAAACGTTCATCTCGGTGTGGATGTTCGCGTGGTGCATCAGCTTCTGCTGCGCGTCGAGAAAACTTCAGAGTTGTGGATTCAGCAAAAGCCTCGCTTCTCACTCCGCCTTGAGTATTCAAAATCACCCGACTATGATGGCGACGAAAGTGGGAGGCATCTATGCGTTGCTGGCGACGGACCCCCATCCTCTTAAGTCTTATCGTCATGCTGGCGGCTTTCCTGCCGGCACAAGAAAAGCTCACGACACCGCTGATTCCACGAGAGGTCTTGTTCGGGAATCCAGAGCGTTCCGATCCCCAAATCTCGCCGGATGGCACCCAGGTCGGATACCTCGCTCCGGCGAATGGAGTGTTGAACGTCTGGATTCGCACCTTGGGCAAGAATGACGACCGTGCGATCACGGATGACAAGCACCGCGGCATCCGCAACTTCTTATGGCAATTTGACAACAAGCACATTTTGTACGCACAAGATGTGGGTGGGGATGAGAACTGGCGGCTTTACCAGACCGACATCGCGTCGAAACAGACCAAAGATCTGACGCCCTTCGAAAAAGTTCGCGTCGACATCGTCGCGTGACCCGAAATTGTTTGATGTGCATCGCATCGACCTGAAGACCGGGAAAGTGGACCTCGACACAGAGAATCCCGGAGACATTCAGAGTTGGCAGGCGGACAACGCCCTGCAGATTCGCGCCGCCCAAGCGCAAACTGACGATGGCGGCACGATCGTGCGGGTACGCAATGACGGCAAATCTCCATGGCGCGACTTGATCAAGTGGGGACCGGACGAAACTTTCGGCGGCGTGAACGGGTTCACGCCCGACAACCATGCGCTCTGGGTAACGACGAGCCTTGACGTAAACGCTGCCCGCTTGCTGGAAATCGATATTGCCAGCGGAAAGAAAAAGGTTCTTACCGAAGATCCCCAGTTTGATGTTTCCGGCACAATCAACAATCCTAAAACCAATGCGCTTGAGGCCGTGAGCTACAACCGGCAGCGTAGGGAGTACGTTTTCATCGACCCGGAAGTGAAGTCCGATTTTGCTGCCCTGGGAAAAGTACGCAGTGGCGACATCGATAATGTTTCGCAAAGCCTTGACGACAAGAAATGGATTGTCGGCTACGTCAGTGATGATGCCCCGGAATATTGGTACCTGTTCGACCGCGCCACTAGGCAATCGACGCTGCTGTTCACCAATCGTCCAGCACTCGAGAAATACCAACTCTCGAAGATGAGTCCGATTGAATTTTCTGCACGCGACGGCATGAAACTCTATGGCTATCTGACGACTCCCGTCGGTGTGGAGGCAAAAAAGCTTCCCACGGTGCTCTTCGTCCACGGTGGTCCTTGGGGACGCGACGTTTGGGGATTCAATCGCTACGCACAATGGCTGTCAAATCGCGGTTACGCAGTCTTGCAGATCAATTTTCGCGGCTCCGCTGGTTATGGGAAGGAGTACATCAATGCGGGCGATCGCCAATGGGCCGGATCAATGCACACAGATCTGCTCGACGGCAAAGACTGGGTAGTGAAACAGGGCATTGCCGATCCCGCCAAGGTCTGCATCATGGGCGGCAGCTACGGCGGGTATGCGACTCTGGCAGGGGTTGCATTTTCGCCGGATGCGTTTGCCTGCGGTGTGGATATTGTCGGACCGTCAAATCTGAATACTCTCTTGAAGACCATTCCGCCTTACTGGTCGACGATCGTCGCCATCTTTCACAAGCGGATGGGTGAGTCGGAACAGGTTCTCAAAGATCAGTCTCCGCTGTTCAAAGCCGACCAGATCAAGGCGCCATTGCTGATCGGCCAGGGCGCCAACGATCCTCGAGTCAACAAGGCCGAGAGCGATCAGATCGTCGCTGCCATGCGTAAAAATGACAAACCCGTGCAGTACTACGTCTTCCCGGACGAGGGACACGGGTTCGCGCGCCCGGTCAACAACATGGCTTTCAACGCTGTCTCTGAGGAATTTCTCGCAAAATATCTGGGAGGCAGGGCTGAACCGCCGACATCGGACGAGAGCAAGTTGCTCGCGAGCATTAAGCAGTAGCGTGCCGAAAGCGCCTGCGCCGATTCAGGTCTGCCCGGACATTCGAAAGAAAGATGTCCGACCCAAGATCCGTCTTGGGTGGGACTTCCAACTCGCCTTAGGTAGCAACCATGGCGTTCGGTTCTTCGGCAAAGAAGTCCGATAGATCAGCTAGCGACCCCGACTACCTTGCGGATTGAGGAACGGTCCTCCACTGTCTTGATCATGAAATCGGCCACATCCGCGCGCGAGATCTTGAAACCGAAGCGGGGAAGATTGCCCTCGCGTTTGCGATAGGTGCCGCTGTAAGGCTTGTCTGTCAGCTCCGGGGGGCGCACCATCGTCCAGTCGAGTGCGCTTTTCGCAAAGATTCCCTCCATCGCGGATGCATCTGCAACGATGGCGGGGAATAACAACCTGCCCAGAATGTATGCTGGTGGAATGATCGAGTTTTTGAAGAGAAAGGCGACCGATTCCACCACGGCGCGCCTGACTCCGACATGCATCATCGCAGTTGTAAGCGCGATGGCGAACTGCTGTAGGAGGTGCGCATCGGATTTTGCAATAGGCAATCGACGTGGTTTAGATCGGCCGCATTCAGCAGGTCGCCTTGGTGGATGCGAATGCGATTTCCAAACGCCATCAGCCGCTCCGCTGAGCGCACCAGTGCCGTGATGGAATGTCCGCGTTCCAGCGCCTGACGAACGAGCTCGAGCCCTGTACCCCCCGTGGCTCCCAATATCACCAGTTTCATGCTGGCCTCCTCCTTCGCAGCGCAATCCGTCTAAGCGATGCGCGCGCGAGATTCATATTGGCTATAGATGACTCTAGTGAATAAGGGATGCTATATTTGTGTACTGTTTCCCCAGAAGCGAACTCGCCCCTACCAATCGTTGGTTCGCCGACGTCAGGCGGAAGACACTCGCCGCCGCATCGTCGAAGCCTGCCGACACCTCCTGCAGAATGAAGGCTATGCGGGAATGACCATCGAAGGGATCGCGCAGCGAGCCGAGGTATCTGCCCAAAGCGTGTATGCCATCTTCAAGTCGAAAACAGGAATTCTGATCGCCCTACTCGATCAGTCCACGTTTGGGCCCAATTACGAAGTGGCGGCGCGGATGGCGCGGGGGGCAAAAGATCCCGAAGCGCGTCTGCGACTCTCCGCTGCCGTTGCCAGGCAGATCCGGGGCGCGCAAAGTGAGGCGTTCGATTTATTGCGTGGCGCAGGCGTAGTAGCGCCGGAACTGGCCAAGCTGGCACGACAACGCGAGCGTCTACGTTACGAGAAGGAGGAAGACGTCATCATTCTCCTTCGCGACTCGGGTAGCCTCCGACCGGGCCTTAACTACAGAACTGCGCGCGATATCTTTTGGATGCTGACCGGCGGGGATGTGTATCGCATGCTGGTGTCCGATCGGCGATGGTCTCCGCAGCAATATGAGGACTGGCTGGCGGACACACTCGTGCAGTCCCTGCTCGACCATCCGAAAAGAAAACCAGACTCGAAGGCTCAGGATGTTCGTCGAAGGAAATAATCAGACGGACCCACCATTCCACGATAGGTAATCCTTGATCAACCCATCTTTAACCAATCAAGCCTGAAACGACCGGGTCAGATTCCATATTTGGTGGATAAGAATTTCTGCAGGGTGGTAGGAAGAATGCGGGAAAGTTCTTGCCACGTAAGCACCTTGCACGCCGTACGCAACGGCACTGGTTTCAGGCATTTCATCACGGAGTACCACGTCTCTATGAGGTCGGGTCTTCTCGCATCCAGCAGAACGCAAAAGGAACACTGGTTGGCATGGGCCGCGAGCACGTTTCGGATCAGTTGATAGCCCCCGTAGTATTCGCCCTTCTGGGGCAGAAGGCTGGCATCGAAGATCTCCAAAAAGTCGCGGTAGCGAAGCAGGCTAGACTCTTTCGCATATTGAAAATCGTTCTCGGTCAGCTTTGCTTCGACCAGCAGATTACCGATTTTCATGTCCACTTCCGTCCGATCCCCGCTCCCACTCTCAAGTGGAACCCGTGCCGGGAACCCGAATTGCGGCGAGGTGCGAGCTGCAATCCCAAGCGTTCGCGCAAGTCCTGGACTTCGTATGACGGAAGGGTGACAAAACACGTTCATCAGCAAGGCGTCTGAACTCAGACAGGTATCGAGTTCTCGCCATCGATTTCCATCGACTCTCGGCAAAATGCTCTTGGCGCTCGTGTGTACTTTCCGCAGGCGTTTCCGCCAGTCAGGGTGCGCCATCAGGGCGCGAAAACTGGCTGGATGGAAATTACCGTGGAGCCCTTCGTCATCTGTCTGGAAGCAAACAGTCGGAAGTGGTCCGTAACTCAGAGAATGGGGCAGTGATCGGGAACAGGCGTATTGCTGAGCTCTGTGGGCTAGTTCTAAACGGAAAGCGGCGACCGAGATCATAGACGTCTATTCGGGCACCGGCTCCCGGGAAGGAGGACACCTAACGAACGCAGGAAAATTATAGCGAATAAAAGGCGAATATCCAACAGGCGTTCTGTTTTTCGCGAACAAAACCAAGCCCGGCCAAACTGCGGCCGCACACTAATTCGGCAATCAGGTAGTTGGGAATTCGAACGTTCGATGGAACAAACCGTCGACCCTATGCAGCCTTCGCTTGGTCGCAGAGCTTTTGGTAGTACTCCCGTCCGCGCTGGTAACCTTCGGTGTAGGCATCGCCAAGATCGACGCCTGGGTACTGTCGCTGTAATTCTTCCAGGTTAGCTTCCATCTCAGCCGATACCTGATCGAATTCCCTACAGCGATTCCTGGCATGGAGTGCGTCCTCAAAACCCAAACGATAAAACTGTTCCACATTCCCGAAATCTTTTCCGGAAGCCGAGTAATGCTCCTGTTCGGCGCTCCGCAGTCCGATCCACCACTGCTGCCGAGCCGCATCGATTGCCTCGGCACCCTCGGCCTTGAGCTGTTCGCGCAGGGATTCGGCAGCGGCGGCATCGTTTGCGAAAACGATGACCACAGACCGGCCTTTCCGTAAGGCGTCTTCATAAACAAAGATTTCATCTTCCGGTAAGCCTTCGGTTGTGAAATTCTCCAAAGAAGCACCGGCCGCTGCACCCACCCCCGCTCCTGCCGCGCCGAGAATGGCTGCGCCGAGCAAACCCGCAGCCGTCACCGGGCCAACTCCTGGAATGATCGCGAACAGTATGCTTGCTCCGGATAATCCTCCTGCCGCCCCTAAAACGCCGCCAATTGCTCTGCCAATTCCTGGTTTTTCTGCTGCGTCCACACGAACCGACTCGATGTCCTTATTGTTTCTTGTGCCGGGCGTCAGCAGCGTAATTTTGTTAGCAGGAACACCGTTTAAACTCAAGGTCTCCATAGCGCGGTGAGCGTCCGCTTCAGAAACAAATATTCCAGTCACGGTTTGCATGTGGATCCTTTCGACTGCGTGTAATTGCGTCCGGATATTTAGTCCTACAAACATATTGCAGGCTCGTTCGCGAGCTGCGCCATACCCGGAACACCTTAAAATAAGACGCAATGAATTTGCGGGAACCGAAGCAAAGGAGGATGGTTAGCCATCACGTCACGGTTTCAACGAATCTCTAGTGGCTCAGACCGGGGACATAAGACCAGATATCTGATCGTTTAGAAATCGGCCGCCCGCCGTCAACCAGGAAATGCGCAGAATACGCAGGCGAAAAGACAGAAAAGGTTCATAATCGCGAGGCATCTGATAGTGGCACAGAACGCCATCCTTTCGCAGAAAATCGAGACCATCGCTGTTGTATGGATTACCGCGGGCATGGGATCGGCTGTGATTTGCTGTTTCCCGATCCGGCGGGCGAAGAGCTCCGGGGGACAAGCTATGAACCAGAGCGCGGTCGCCATCAAAAAAAGCCGAGTCTTCCTGGTCGATGATCACCCTATTGTCCGTCAAGGGCTGGCTTTGCTGATCAATCGCGAAATGGACCTGACGGTCTGCGGTGAGGCCGGAGACGCGCAATCAGCGATGCAATCGGTCACCACCGTAAAGCCTGACATCTTACTAGTCGACATTTCTTTGAACGGTCCGGACGGGTTGGACCTTCTCAAGGATGTTCGCACGCGCTGTCCCGATTTGCCCGGCTGATTCTCTCAATGCACGATGAATCCATCTATGCGGAACGTGCACTGCGCGCCGGGGCCCAGGGCTACATCATGAAGCAGGAAGCCACCGAAAGAGTATTGATAGCCTTACGTCGCATCCTCAGCCACGAAATTTACGTGAGCGAGAGAATTGCCCATCGCATGCTGCAACGCTACATCGGAAGCCCGAGTAGGGACCGACCGTCGTCCATTGCGGACCTCACGGATAGGGAACTGGAGGTCTTCCGCCTCATTGGGGAGGGTCACTCCACGCGCCAGATCGCCGAAAAATTGCACATCAGTGTGAAAACAGTTGAGTCTTACCAGGCCCACATTAAAGAGAAGCTCTCGCTGCACAGTGCGCGTGAGTTGGTGCAGCACGCAATTCAGTGGAGCATTAGCGAGAAAAGTTCTTAAAATTCAACACTCCTGCGACTCGCCGTCCCCAAATCATCGTCCCATCGTTATCCCGGAAGTCCTGATCTTTCCGGAATATTCAGTTGGACAGGAACGTGCCTGCCAGCCCGAATGGACGACGTTGCTATAGCCCGTGCTGCAACCTTCTTGAGGGGGAAGGGAGCGGCACGGGCTCTAGTGGAGCTGCTTGTACAGCGGCATGATCCTAGTCGGTTGGCTAAGAAGCGCGTCACTTTTCTAAATCCTGTTCCAAAAAACGAACAAAGCGCGCAACGGCTGGTTACAAGACCTTCGAGAATAGGGCGCCATGTGTCGAATATTGCAGGCGGCAGAGCTGTGCAGCTTTGTCGGTCATCTGCCGATAGCTGTCGACGATGCCGGAAGGCTGAAGCGCAGCTGTGGGGAAAATGATCTGCAGGTAAAGCTTGCAGATTGCAAGCACACAAAAAACCCTCAGGGGGAGAGCATTGTCCACCAAGTCTCGCCCCGCTTGCGCAATCCGCTCATCGGGGCTGCGTTTTGCGCTCTGTCCGAGGTGAAGAAGAAGCGCTGCATTGTGCGACAGACTCAGGAGATAGTCCACCGCCGCACGCAATCGCTGGCGCTCAATGATCCGGAACTCGTCGAGCGACAGGTTGGATCGTAAATACTCTTCTTCTTCGGCATTAATCAGATTGCAGAAGGCGTCCACATCCACCGGCTGAATGTGCTCGCTCAACAGCGCTTCGTCTAAGGTTATCTCGGGACCGACTCCTCGAAGAAAAAACAGGGCCAGCGTGAGCACTGCCAACACAAGAAGTAGCAAGGTAATGGTCATTGATGCAGGAACCTCGCCAGCGCGTCGTTCCAGTGCTGGAGTTCATAACCGGAGCCGGTGTTGACTCGGCTCGATTTTTGCTCCGGCAGCAGCAGACTAACCACCCAGAACACCACGCAACAATGATAAACCGCCATCGTAAACGATGGTAAGAACTCATACGCCACATACAATCCGAATTGCGCTTGCAGGGCAGAAATCCCCAACTCCACACTGGAGAACAATCCCAGGCCAATCGTGATCCCGTAGGCAAAGCTCGTCCAAGGAAAGCTGAGGAATCGCGCCAGCAAGATGAGCAGAATCAACAGACCGCATTGCACAATACTGACCGCCCGGTCCACCACTAAGTAAGCAATATGCATCCGGTCCAACCCGCTGTTGGAGGAATAAGCGACCAACACAACGGCCACAACCATTAGAACCGCGGTCGCCCATCGGAACAGCATTCCCCCAAATTGCTGCAGCGCAGGATAGCTTTCGAACACATGGCCGAAAATCTCATAAACCACAGCGAAGCGGAGCGCAATACTGATGGCCCCGTCCACGAGAATCGCCATGGCATACTGCTCCTCTGTGAAAGCGGGCGCCAGGCCTATTGTGACCAGAACCGCGCACTGTACGACCTGGTACACCGTATAGACAAAGAATGCGGGGAATTTTCGTACCAGCTTCCGATGAATCATCATGGCTGCCAACACCACTTGCAAGACGTGGGGGGCAATCCATAGATAGAGGAACAGCCAGCGCGGGACGGTCATGCGGTATACTGCGCAACTATACTGCTTTTGGCTCTGCTCCTCAACTACAGATCACCCCCGGATTCTTAGGGTTTGCAGATTCTTCCGACTGGACAATAGGGCGGCGGGTTTCCATGCGCCTGCAAGCGAACTGGAGTTGCCATGGCACCGACTAATACGATGGTCGTAATCGCTAACCATATAAGTTGTTTCACGATGCATCTCCTTTGCGAAGGATTCGCACCGTGATAACGTGCAATATATAAGTTCGATTGCTTCCGGAATCAGCGGGAGTCTAGGTTTTCGGAAAGTGTAACAAACACGATGTTGAGATCGGTAAAAGAGGATCTACAGGCGAGCACTCTGCGCGCGGTCTCGGGATTGTTGGGCAAGCTCCGGTACTTCGCTGCTTTGCGGCAGCAGGACGGCTCCTACCAGCACTGGGGTCTTTCTCGCGTCCACGGAGAAGAGGCCGCTCAAAAGGCTCTCGCCGAAGCTCACCGCAGACTCGTTTCTATCATCCTGCAGACACCTTTACGTAAGCTTGTCCAGGATCTGGACGAATCCTGCACTCCAAACCAGAGTTCAATGGATTTTTTGGAAGGCTTGCAGAATCAGGAATCCGAATCGCTTCCCAAGGACCCGAGTGCGGGATACCGCCGCCATCTCAGTTCAGTGCTTCGCGCGCTTTCTGCTCTGACAAAGATTCGACCGTAGACCACTCCCCCAGTTTCATTGCGATTCCCACCACCTGACCAATCACTTCGGCGTCCTGGGGATGTTTCATCAAACGGACCGGAACGGGCGATAACGGATGGGATTGAAGTAACAGACCATCCTGCTGAAGCGCGCACCAGCAGCAAGTGTGACCATCGCGGGTTTCGACAAAATAAATGGGACGCTCATATTCGGAGCGCCACGCGCCCTCGGCGACCCGGTTCTTACTCTCATCGATCTGTACGAAGGTTCCTGGCGGGAGAATCGGACACATGGTGAAGTCTTCGCTTCCAACATATCCATACGTGTATCGCCGGTTTGCAAACTGCGCCAGATAACTGAGCGGAACCACTCCCCATTGCTCCACCAAACGCCCCATGTTCATGGTCAATCGAGCATCAAAGCTGGGATCCAGCCGCACCGGAATGCGCACTGACGTGTGACTCTCCGGGGTGTGGGAAGTGTGCGATTTAGGCGGCAAAATGAAGTGGAGGTCGTCGACTGTCGCGTTCAGGTCGACGCCATACAAGGCGAGAATCTCCCGTGCATCCCGGCGGTAAATGACAGATAGTGAATAAAGAC
>QIAI01000708.1:1351-2778 GCA_003224995.1 Acidobacteriota bacterium | reverse complement strand
CATTATCAGGATTTCTTGAAGAGTCAAATCGCTTGGTGTGATCCGCCACATGGCCGTGAACCTCCTGAACTTTCGCTCACCCTTGTGATAGGCATTTTGCCTGCCAAGAGCGGTAGAGTTAAGAAAGTTGCCCGTAAGTGCCTCACGGATAGTGGAAAAGTGCAGACCGCGCTGCGATCCAAATTCAGGCACTGCCGCAAAGAGGCGTTCTTGATGTCCGACATCAACGTCACGTTGAATATCGCCACAGCATGCACGACGATGAAAACAACCCGAAATGACAGAAACTAAGCCCGACTCGCTGTTGACAGTGGGTGTCAAATTACTGACACTTGCGCTCTTAATCCTCACAGTAAAGCACTACCGGGACTGTGCCTACCGAAATACCAATCAGAGATCTGCTCGATGATTCCTCAACAGGAATCCCAATCTCGCTGCGGATTGGACGGAGTCTAGGCTTGTGGAGATTTGTGAATACGCTTCAGAAACCCAAGGAGTGAAGGGAAGACTGCGATCTCCACCGGGACTGGTTTGCGCTTTCTGGGTGGGTGGAGAACTCTTGGTTGTTCTAGGCCGCGCGTTCGTAGCGATGGTGCAGTCCACCGACCTGACGGATCGCCACAATCGGTCCCTTTTCAGGCGGTTGAATCGGTCGTGGCTCTGGCGAGTCTTTTCCCAGCGATAAGTGCGTCCTGGTGCGATGGTACTACGCAACGTACGGAGCAAGGATTTTCCGCAGCGAGCATTCATCGAACACGATCATGTGGTCGAGGCACTCACGCCGAATAGACCCGATGACTCGCTCCACGTACGCACGTTGCCAGGGCGAGCGCGGCGTTGAGAGCACCTCTTCGATGCCCATGTCGCGCACTTGGTCCCTGAAGCCATGGCCGAAGATCGCGTCGCGATCTCTCAGTAGGTAATGCAGAAAGTGTTCGAACGCGATCATGGGCCAGTACCAGAAACACATAGAGGATTTGGAAACGAATTGTTGGAACCGTGAAGAAGTCAATGGAGACAAGCTGCGAGACGTGGTTCTCGATAAAGGTACGCCAAGTCTGAGAGGGCGGCCTACGGGCTCGCCGCATGTATTTACTGACGCTCGACTCGCCGATGTCGATGCCGAGCTTGAGCAGTTCTCCGTGAATGCGAGGTGCGCCCCAGGTCGGATTCTCCCGACACATCCTACGGATCAGATCGCGGACTTCGTGAGCGACGGCTGGACGACCAGATTGCCCGTGCCGGACCTTCCACGTCCAGAAGAGGCGAAAACCTCTGCGGTGCCAGGCTACGACGGTCTCCGGTTTCACAATGACCAATGCCGAGCGCCAATCTCGCCAGACGCGGGACAAACAGGCCAAGAAGAGCCGATCTCCTCATCTCAATTTTGGTCGTTTCTTTATTGAACGCTGAAGCACGTAGATCTG
>QIAI01000708.1:591-1209 GCA_003224995.1 Acidobacteriota bacterium | reverse complement strand
TGCAATCGAAGACGAGATTCGTCCCGAGTCCGGTGAGGCGGTCAGGGCATTGCACGACCTAGGCGTCCGCGTGGCGATGATTACGGGAGACTCACAAACGGTTGCCGATTCGGTCGCGAGGCGGCTCGGGATCGATGATGTCGCAGCGCAGGTGTTGCCTGCCGACAAGGCATCGGCGATCAAACAGTTTCAGTCCGGCGCCCAGAAAGTAGCGATGGTTGGCGACGGTGTGAACGATGCACCTGCACTTGCTACAGCGGACATCGGAATTGCGATGGGCGCTGGTACGGATGTCGCGGTGGAGTCGGCCGGAATCGTCCTCGTGCGCAGCGACCCTCGCGACGTCGTGCGGACGATCAAGCTGTCGCGGGCCACATATCGAAAAATGCTCCAAAATCTAGGATGGGCGACCGTCTACAATGTGATTGCCATTCCCGCAGCGGCGGGAGTCTTTGTCCACTGGGGAATCGGACTCCCCATGAGCGTAGGGGCCCCAGCGATGAACCTATCCACAGTGATTGTGGCGGTGAACGCGCAGTTCCTTCGTCAGTTGCTGCTATGACTGGCGACGAATTCCTCAATCTCAGCCGGATGTCTTAGTCCGACCTGCCCCGCCGT
>QIAI01000708.1:0-574 GCA_003224995.1 Acidobacteriota bacterium | reverse complement strand
CATTGTGAAACGCTATTTTCCCCGGGACAATGAGACAGACTTCGGTGCCTCGCTTGGCATCACTTACGATATTGAGCTTTGCACCGATCCGGCCGGCTCGCTCTCGCATTCCTCTGACTCCATAATGACCTTCTTTGCCGGCGCTGAATGTGGAGGCATCGGAGCCCATGCCATTGTCCGTGACGCGTAATGTCAGGTCGTCTGCGTATCGCAGCTGTACTTCGAGGTGATTGCCGCCTGAATGCGCATGTGCGTTGCGAATCGCTTCGTATCCGACGCGATATACCTCGTCCCGCACAATGGGATGAATGTCCCGGACATCACCGGAAACAGAGATTGTAGCCGCTAGTGAATGTATCGGCGTCGTTTCGAGTACTCGCTTGAATGCTTCAGCTAAGTCATTGGTAGTAGTCGCAGACACGCGAAGCGAGTTCAATGCTGCACGGCCTTCCTGTCCAGCTTGCTGAAGCCACGCTGAAAGCTGCTCCAGCGCCTTCCGCATCCGGGCCGGATCGGATGATGTCTCCAGGGCGTCATCAGCGACGAGTTTACTACCCTGAATCGTTTGCAGCAG
>QIAI01000015.1:5579-8705 GCA_003224995.1 Acidobacteriota bacterium | reverse complement strand
TACACTCACTTCGACGGCTACGCGCAGGGTCCCTCGACCGATTCACCGTTCTCGCCGGGACAGCATATTCCGGGGCTCGATGTCGGTGGATGGTATGACGCAGGCGACTTCGACCTGCGGACGCAGACGCAAGCGCGTGTGATCACAGATCTCGCGCTCGCCATAGAGAGTTTCGGCCTTGACTGGGACGACACTACAGTCGATGAGAACGCTCGCTACGTCCAACTTCGAAAACCGGATGGGATTTCGGATGCTCTCCAGCAGATTGAACATGGAGTGCGCCTGCTGCTCGCGCAGTACAAGATCTTTGGTCACGCGATTCCCGGGATCGTTGAACCCACGCTCGAGGAGTACACCTTCCTCGGAGATGCGGCCTCGAAGACAGACGGGAAAATCTACTCCGCACACTTGGGATCATTGGAAACCGATGGAATCCATTCTGGGGTTTCAGATGACCGATGGGCATTCACAACCCACACGACGCCTCTAAACTACGCCGCCATCTCATCGCTTGCCGCTGCGAGTCGCGTGCTTCGTGAGTTTGACAGCAAAGTGGCCGCAGAATGTCTTCAAACGGCTGAGCGAGTCTGGGGCGAAGAGCATGCACACTCACCTGCCATGTTCCATTCCTTTAACACAACCGGCGGCAATCTTGGGGAGGAGGAAACCAAAGCTGCCGTCGAGTTGCTGCTTGCGACCAAAGGCGGGGAGGAATACCGAAAGAGCTTGAGAGAGTTATTGCCAGTGATCCAAACGCGATTCGCTTCCTTGGGATGGACCGCAGCGCGTGCGATTCCTCTCATGGATGCACAGTACAAGGATGTACTCACATCGACGCTTCGTTCCTACAAAGGGGAACTGGATCAGAAGCTGTCCCAGAATCCTTACGGGGTGCCAATCGCAATGGGGACGTGGGGCGGGGCAAGTGAGGCAACGGCATTTGCCACCGAAATGTACTTTCTGCACGCGGCATTTCCTGAGATCGTTGGACCGGAATACACGCTGCGCGGCCTTGATTATGTGCTCGGTGCGCATCCTGTTTCCAACGTTTCTTATGTGTCGGGAGTGGGGACCGACTCCAAGCTCATCGCCTACGGCAACAACCGGGCGGACTACACGTTCATTCCCGGAGGAATGATTCCGGGCGTGGTCATTATTCAGCCGGACTTCCCTGAACTCAAGACGGATTGGCCGTTTCTCTGGTACGAAAATGAATATGTCGTCGACGCGGCGAGTTCCTTCATTTTGGCGGCGATGGCAGCGGATGCAGAGACCAGACAAGGCGGAGGGAAGAGCCAACCGTGATGATGAATGTCTACTTGAGGAACGGATGGTTGCCGAGAGTGATGCTGACTGTCGAACTATGCATGGTCCTTCCCAGTTTTCGATGGGTGGGAAAATAATCGGAGATCTTCATGACCAGTGATGGAGCTTACGAGCCGAAGCCTGAGCATAAATTTTCATTTGGACTATGGACGTTGGGGAATCGGGGTCGCGATCCCTTCGGCGATGCAGTCCGTCCCACCTTGCCGCCGGTAGAGATCGTGGCCATGCTGGCAGAGGTCGGAGCGTGGGGAGTGAATCTGCACGACAACGATCTTGTTCCCATCGACGCAAACGGCGCCGAACGTGATCGCATCGTCCGTGAATTCAAGAAGGCCTGCAGCGAAAATGGGATCGTCGTACCTATGGCGACGGTCTCGCTGTTCTACGATCCGGTCTTCCGCGATGGAGCCTTTACCGCGAACGACCCCGAGGTACGCGCTTACGCTCTCCAGAAAACGATGCAAGCCATGGATTTGGGAGCAGAATTGGGAGCCAATATCTTCGTTCTTTGGGGCGGACGGGAAGGAGTCGAAACCGATGCGTGCCGGCGGGCCGATGACGCGATCAAGCGTCTGCGCGAAGCCGTGAACTTCCTCTGCGAATACAACATCGATCAGGGTTACGGATACAAGTTCGCGCTGGAAGCGAAACCGAACGAACCGCGAGCCGATATCTACATGGCGACCACAGGCCACTACCTGGGCTTTATTCCCACCCTCGCTCATCCGGAGATGGTGGGAGTGAACCCAGAATGGGAGGCAGGGAAGCTCTTTCACATCGACTTGAACGACCAGATGCCAGGGCGCTACGACCAGGACTTGCGTTTTGGTTCGGCCAATCTCAAATCGGCGTTTTGGCTGGTGAAGTTTCTGGAAGATGTGGGCTATCAAGGCCCACGGCATTTTGATGCCCATGCCTATCGCACCGAAAACCATGAGGGCGTGAAGGACTTCGCTCGCGGCTGCATGCGCACCTATTTGCTGCTTAAGCAAAAGGCGGCGCAATGGAACGCGGATCGCGAGATTCAGGCGATCCTGCAGGAGGTCTCCAGGCCTACACCCGAAACTCCGTGCATTGCGAATTACTCGAGCCAGGGGTCCCGGGCATTACTTGCACATGCATTTAACAGAGCTTCGATTGCCAAGAAGCGTCTGCCATATGAGCGACTCGACCAGTTGACGGTCGACATTCTTGTCGGCGCCCGGTAGTGGTGATTCGGATAAGACCCTGGCCGTATTCAGACCGCACGCTATCCGAGAGGAAGGAGAAAGTTACCAAACGGAAGAACGAGATTGTTTCACCAGGCAAGAGCTAATTTACGTTCCTATGTCGACCCCGACCTTCACTCCTCGGCTGTGCTATGATGCGCCCAACTTCGTGACTTGAGGCCTTCCTCTGACCCAAGTTTGCCAGGCAGACATTCTGTCCCGCTGGCGTGTGGCTTCGCCCGCTGTGCATCGGACTGGTCGAAAACGCTCCCTCCTTGTTTCAGCTTTCGTTGCGATTGCGTTCCTGGCGTGTCCGACACCGGCACGAACTCAGAATCCATATTCGTCAAACTCGACAGCGGCGAAGGCCGGTGAATTTGAGTTCCGCATCAACTGCGCTTTGTGCCATGGGCTGGGCGCCCGCGGCGGTGGACGCGGTCCCGATCTTACCCGGGCACACAAGCGTCATGGAGATTCTGACGCCGAGATGTTCCGAAACATCAGCCAGGGGATTCCAGGGACCGCGATGCCTGCCAACGGAACCAACGGACAAGGTGTAGGCATGACCGACGAAGAGATTTGGCAAATCATC
>QIAI01000015.1:4769-5534 GCA_003224995.1 Acidobacteriota bacterium | reverse complement strand
GATGGCAAAGGCGGCCGTGTCGGGCCCGACCTGTCGTCGGTAGGAATCTCGAGGACCGTGGAATCGTTGGTGGAATCCGTTCGGAAACCCAGCCAACGCCTGGCCTGGGGCCTTACGGAGCCCACGAAAGAATTCGCGCAGCAATACGAAACTGTGACGGTCGTGACCCCGGACGGCAAGGAGATCAAGGGGGTAACTCTGAACGAGGACAGCTTCAGCCTGCAACTGATGGATACCTCTGAGCAGATCCATCTACTCGAGAAGAACAAACTCCGTTCCATCCATAAGAGTCGCAAATCCTTGATGCCCTCTTATGACAGCGGCACGTTAACTGACCAGGATCTGAACGACATCATCGCCTACCTGCAGGATGTAGCGGCGAAATGAGGGCCGCCGAGATGACGAAGGTGTGGCACCGGCTCGCGATTTGCAGTTTCTGTTTTCTGGCTTCGTTCTTCCCGGTCAATGCCTATGGGCAGGTCACGTTCGAGCGGCTGCTCAATTCCTCGAAAGAACCGCAGAACTGGCTCACATATTCGGGGGACTACGCCGGCCGTCGTTTCAGCCCGTTAAACCAGGTCAATACGGCGAACGCGCGGTCACTGGTTGCGAAGTGGGTCTATCAAACCGGCGGCACGGGGAAATTTGAAACGACTCCGCTGGTGGTCGACGGCATCCTGTATGCGACCGGCCAGGACAATCGGGCCTTTGCTCTCGATGCGCGCACCGGGCGTCCTGTGTGGATGTATCAACGTCAGTTGCCGA
>QIAI01000015.1:0-4743 GCA_003224995.1 Acidobacteriota bacterium | reverse complement strand
GGTTTTCCTGGCCACGCTCGACGCCCACGTGATCGCCCTCGATGCGAAAACCGGAAACGTTGTCTGGGATGTTTCCTCCGCCGACTACACCAAAGGCTACAGCTTTACGGTGGCGCCGCTGGTGGTAAAGAATCTGGTGATTCTCGGTGTGTCCGGCGGTGAATACGGCATCCGCGGCTTTATTGACGCCTACGATGCGGACACGGGCGAGCGGAAGTGGCGGTTCTACACCGTGCCTGGGGCTGGCGAGCCGGGGCACGATACGTGGGAAGGCGACTCCTGGAAGACTGGCGGCGCGCCCGCGTGGATGACGGGCGTCTATGATCCCGCAACCAATCAACTCTTCTGGCCAACGGGCAATCCTTCCCCCTCCAATCGCGGCGAGGGCCGAGCGGGGGACAACCTTTATAGCAACAGCCTGCTGGCACTCAATCCGGATACCGGAAAATTGAACTGGTATTTTCAGTTCACCAAGCACGACGAGCATGATTGGGATGCCACCCAAGTACCCATCATGATCGATTCAGGCAGCAAGCACCTGATCGCGCAAGCCAACCGCAACGGGTTTTTCTACGTCCTAGATCGCACCACAGGCAAGCTCCTGTCAGCCAACCCCTACGGCAAAATTACATGGAGCAATAGTAAGGATAGCGAGGGCCGTCCGGTCCCAAACAATGAGAGCTCGCCGACTCCGACGGGACGGACCGTGTGCCCGGGAGCATTGGGTACCACGAACTGGATGTCCCCCAGCTTCAACGCACAAACTGGTCTCTTTTACGTGAGTGCACGTGAGCAATGTGACATCTTCAGCACTGCGCCACAGCCCTATGAGGCGGGACACGCCTTTTACGGCAGTGCGTATTTCCCGTCTGACGAGGCGGAACCCTACTCGGGAGCACTGCGCGCGATTGACCCGGGATCCGGACGGGTGAAATGGGAGTTCCGCCATCCCTCGCCGACATGGTCGGGGGTTTTGTCGACCGGCGGAGGATTGGTATTTACCGGCGATGCGGAAGGAAATTTTATTGCTCTGAATGGGGCTAGCGGCGAGCCTATGTGGCACTTCCAGATGGGTGGAGCGGTTTACGCTTCGCCCATGGCGTTCGAAGTAGATGGCAAGGAATACATCGCGATCGCAGCGGGCAGTTCGCTGTACACATTTGGTCTTCCGTAGACAAGTTCAATTGTGCGTGGTGGAGTTGCGGACTTTCACTCTGGCAGACATCAGTTCTGCTGAATACTTGATCCCAGCGCCTTCCGTTCGTTTGCCGATCTCCAAAAAGGGACAGAATCAAACCGATGCTGGTATCGTAGCGAAATTTGATGGGCAAACGGGAGCCTTGCGAGGAGAGGGCGGATTGATTGAGGGTCTGAGAAGGAATGGATCGGGGATGTCGTCGCGCTGGGGTATCGCACTTCTTGTAAGTGCAGCGATCGCAATCAGCTATCTGGATCGCCAGACACTGCCCGTGGCCATAAGCGCGATTTCGAAAGACATTCCGATCTCAAACCAGCAATTCTCGGCGCTTCAATCGACCTTCCTGCTGGCCTATGCCTGCATGTACGCAGGCGGAGGAAAACTGGTTGACGTGCTTGGCACCCGGCGCGGTTTCCTCCTGATCATGATCTTCTGGTCGCTGGCTTGTGCGAGCCATGCACTCGCCACAAGTTTTGCCATGCTGGCCATCAGCCGTTTTCTGCTAGGAATGGGAGAGGGTGGCGGCTTTCCGGCAGCAACCCGCGTGGTGGCGGAATGGTTTTCCGTTTCGCAGCGGGCCACCGCCATGGGAATCATCAACGCAGGGACTGCCGTCGGCGGAGTGGTTGCTCCTCCTCTTATCGCCATCATTCTGTCGTATCTCCATTGGCGATGGATTTTCATCTATACAGGCATTCTCGGCCTGGCTTGGACGGTCTGGTGGGCTATGAGTTACTCGTCGCCGCTGGAGCGGATTGAATCTGGCATTCGCGATCATGAAGACAAGGCAGCACACTCTCAAGCGGAAATCCCCTCCTGGGTTGGCCTCCTCAGGATGCGTGAATCGTGGGGGCTGGTGACGGCAAAATTCCTGAGTGATGCGGCGTGGTACTTCTACTTGTTCTGGCTGCCCAAGTACCTCTATGATGCTCGCGGCTTCAACGTGAAAGCGGTCGGTACTTTCGCGTGGATTCCTTACGCGGCCGCGGGAATCGGTTGCCTGCTGGGCGGATGGTTTTCAAGCGAGTTGGTGCGTCGTCACTTCTCTCTCAATATCGCGAGAAAGCTTGCCCTGGGATTGAGCGCCGCTGTGATGCCTTTCATTATCTTTGTTCCTTATGTTCCGGTATCGTGGGCCATCTTCATCTTCAGCCTGGCTTACTTTGGACAACAGTCATGGTCCACGCTGATCATGGTTCTGCCCACGGATCTGTTCCCGGCCCGCGTCGTTGGATCCATCGCGGGGCTGATTGGCTTCGGAGGGGCGATGGGCGGAATTGTCTTTGGAGAAATCGTGGGCTACCTACTCGACCATGGATTTGGCTATGGTGTGGTTTTTAAATTGGCCGGCAGCCTTCATCTAGTTGCTTTTGCGATCATCCTCGTGTCTATCCCGGTCGTTATGCCTAAAGCTTTCGAACGCAAGCCGACCTACGAAGGAGTTCGATGAAGATTACCGACATCCGCACTCGCGTCGTACGTTGGCGCGGCAAAACCGTGCCTTTGCCGTCTCATTTCTGCACGAATCCCATGGATCTCCTTGAACTTCCCGAGGCCTCCATGCAGACGTTCACTTTTCACGGCTGGCTGATCGTTGAGGTATTTACGGACGCGGGTCACATTGGGATCGGCAATGCGGCCCTCGCACCGCAGATTACGAAACAGGTGATTGACCTTATTCTGAAGCCTCTGTTGATGGGGCAGGATCCGTGGGACACCGAGTTCTTGTGGCAACACATGTATCGCAAGACGATGGCGTTCGGGCGCAAGGGCATCGGAATGGCTGCGATCAGCGCAGTCGATATCGCTTTGTGGGACATCCTCGGCAAAGCGGCCAAACAGCCCGTCTATAGGTTGCTGGGTGGAAAAACCAAACGGCGGATTCCGGTTTATGCTTCGCGGCTCTACAGCGTTGGGTTGGCCGAATTGGCTGCAGAAGCCAAACGCTATAAGCAAGACGGCTACAAGGCAATGAAGCTTCGTTTCGGATGGGGCCCGGCGGACGGCGCCGCGGGGATGCAGCGCAATGTCGAACTCGTTCGCACGGTGAGAGAGGCAGTGGGAAGCGAGATCGATATCATGGCAGATGCGTACATGGGATGGACTCTGGACTATGCCAAGCGAATGTTGCCGCGGTTGGAGCCATTTTATCTGCGCTGGCTCGAGGAGCCAGTCATTCCAGACGAGCTCCACGGGTACGCTGAGCTGAAGTCGTGTGCGCGAATCCCAATCGCCGGAGGAGAACACGAGTTCACCATTTACGGTTTTCGGGATCTGCTGGAAGCGCGTGCTCTGGACTATATCCAATTCGATACCAATCGGGTTGGCGGCATCACGCAGGCACGAAAAGTCGTGGCGCTCGCCGAAGCACATTCCGTCCCGGTCATCCCCCATGCGGGCCAGATGCACAACTATCACGTTGTAATGGCGAGTCTGAATTGTCCCATGGCGGAATATTTCCCGATCGTCGACGTGGAGGTTGGGAACGAGCTTTTCTGGTATATCTTTCGCGGCGAACCCAAGGCTAAAGATGGTTACATCGAACTGGACGAAACGATTCCCGGGCTGGGATTGACCGTCGATGAGACAGCCTTGTCGAATTTCGAGGTGATCGAATGAAATTCAGTCAAGGCATCGAGTTGGCATGACGCGCCTAATTCAAATCGAGCGAGGAGAGGTTCGCCGGGTGGCGCTTGTAAAAGAGCCCAGCCTGCATTTGCTCGAAGGGTGTTCCTCGATTTACGAACTGGCGAACCTGGCAGTAACGTCCGGTGTAGGCCTGACGAATTTGGCGCAGCAGCGCGCCGGTCGCGAAGAACTCGAGTACGATCCCGTTTACCGCGGCGATTCGGAATGGCACATCCTGGCTGCCATTGATCATCCGCAAGAACCGGCTCGATGCAATGTCTCAGGTACGGGCCTGACGCACCTGGGCAGCGCTCGCAATCGCAACGCTATGCACGAATCGCGCAGTGAGGATCTGACGGACAGCATGAAGATGTTTCGCTCCGGGATGGAGGGAGGCCGACCCGCGCCGGGGTGCGTCGGCGTCTCTCCGGAATGGTTTTACAAAGGTACGGGCACGACCGTGAGAGCGCATGGAGAGCCGCTCGACATTGCATCGCACAGCGGCGACGGCGGGGAAGAGGCTGAAATCGCGGGAATTTATATCATTGCCGGGAATGGCTGCCCGTACCGCATTGGCATGGCGATTGGCAACGAATTCTCCGATCACCAGTTCGAGAAGAGCAACTACCTCAACCTGGCGAGCTCAAAGCTTCGAACCTGCGCACTGGGACCCGAACTGGTGGTCGACCCCGAATTCAAATCGGTCCAGATTGGAGTGAAGATCGAGCGCGGCACGAGCGCACTCTGGTCGAAAACCTTTCGCAGCGGCGAGTCGGAAATGTGTCACAGCCTGCAGAATATCGAACATCATCATTTCAAATTCGAACAGCATCGTCGTCCCGGGGATGTGCATGTTCATTTCTTCGGAACGGATTGCCTGAGTTTCAGCGACGGGATCCGACTGCAGGAAGGTGATG
>QIAI01000014.1:15812-16390 GCA_003224995.1 Acidobacteriota bacterium | reverse complement strand
CATCTCGCCTTCCAGCGCGCGCAGTTCATCGAACACCGCCAGGCACTCGGCGAATACGGTTCGTCCGGAAAGCGTCAACCCGTCTTGTGGAAGGTATCCTGCGGAAATGCCCTTGGCGACCGTGATTGCGCCGTAGTCGAGCGTTTCCAGCCCGGCAAGGATCTTCATGAGCGTGGACTTGCCCGTCCCATTTGCGCCGACCAGTCCTATGCGGTCCTGCGGCGTAACCAGCCAGTCCGCGTTCTGGAAGAGCAGCTTGTGCCCGAACCGTTTTCCCGCCCCGGAGAGTTGAATCATGACGACTTCTTCATCGTCTCACGGGAACGGCAGGTTGCAGAAGTGCATGTTGACGTGCGGCGCCAGCGTCGCGGTAGGCTATCGCACCGGCATCCGACGCGTGCAGTCGGGGTAACGCGTGAAGGTGATGGAGTCAGGAATTACTGCGGAGGAATCTCTTCCATCGGATCGCGCTTGCCAGTTTGCGTGGTTGAGCTCTGAGTTGCACCATCCGCGGGTGCATTCGCAGGCTGCGGCTTGCGGGCTCGCGCCGCCCGCGCCAGATCACCCAGTGACGGTTC
>QIAI01000014.1:0-15750 GCA_003224995.1 Acidobacteriota bacterium | reverse complement strand
CAGTACCGTCTTGCTTGGCTAATGGCGCTTCGACGCTTAGCGGTTGTGCGCCAACGTGGACCTTGCTTTGCCAGGGTTGAAATCCCACCATGCGCAGCACGATGACATGATCGCCGGCACTGAGATGGAGTGCGTAAGGGGTGCTTCCCGCAAGACGCCCATCGGCAGTGATTTCGGCGTTCGGAGGAGTGGAAGTGATCTTGACTTCTGTCGTCGGTCCACCGGCCGCGCGCAGCCGAGTCAGGTCCAGCGCCTGGTTGCCGTTGATATAAGCAATGACGAAAGCGCCCACCGCAATACTGGCGTCCTGGCCGCTGCTGGAAATGATGGTGGACTGATCATCGTGCATGGGCTTGTTCTTCGATGCGCGAATCGGGACCCGGTGGCCATCCGCCAAGGTTACAGAGTCCAGATTGATGTCAACCCATCCCCCGTGACCGTTCAGCCCGGAACGCAGATTGGTTACCTCGGCGTTGGCGATGCTGCCTTTGGCGATCACCACAACATCGCTGAGGCGCACGTCCTCGGCGACATCGAGCTCCAGATTCTCGCCGACACGCACGCCTTTCGCTGCCGCCGCGTTTCCCAAGCCCAACTTCACGGGTGTTCCGTCCAAAAGCACGACCTCGACTGGCGTTGTGTTGACAACGGTCGGTTTTGGCGCAGGCGCTTGCGCACTGGCCGGTAACACAAGTCCACCGAGCAGAAACGTCAGCAGAAAGATGGCTTTGGACATGGTGATCTCCGCGAGCCAATGACACTGACATTGGCTTGGCTGTCCTGATTGTTTCAACAAACGCTGCCAAGCTTCTAGTTACGGGAGTCACGGTTTGCAACACTAAGAGGCGCAGAGAGTTGAGCTAGGCGTGCGGATTCAGACGGGAAACGCGTGGCTCCATCGTGTTGGGCGAAGCAGGGGTTTCCGGCTGGACGTGCTCAAGGGCGCGATCGATTACAGCCCGCAGTTCGCCTGCATACTTCACCTCGCGTCCCTTGGCGAGTACTTTGCGAGCTTCGTCTGCCGAAAACCAGGTGGGATTTCTCATGGACTCGCCAGGCTGCCGGACATGAGTCACTTCCATCAGGAATGCCTTAACCACAAACTCCTGCACGCCGGAAGGCTGCCAGAACACGCCCTTCGAGTGAAGATATAAATGAAAGTGACGCGGTTCGATGACGCCGAGAGCCCCGGCTTCTTCCATGGCCTCGCGAGCGGCCGATTGGCTGTGGGAGAGCCCTGGTTCGATGCAGCCTTTGGGAAAGGTCCACTTGTTGCCCCCGTTGGTCTTGACCAGTAGAAACTCAATGAGGGACGCACGCTTGCGATAGCACACCGCTGCCACCTGTAACGGCATCGATCTCGCAGCACGCGCGGAGCCCATCGGCTTAATCTCCCTTTCCCAGCATACAAACAAAATATTGCATGAGTGTGAAAGTGCAACATAAAGTGTGCACCCCAGATCACGAAGGTTACTGCGGTATTCGCGCCAGATAGCGACCGGTATCAAAGTGGGGACCCCGCAACTCTCGGTTTCTGGACTCTCGATGGACGGGAATCGCCTGTTCCTGCTTGGGTTGACGCTAAGGCCCCACCCGTACCATGACCACCCCATGCCCCGCTACCGAGGCCGAGAACTTCCCCGTAGACTTACCCAGATCCTTCTTTGCCCACAAATCCCGCACCGAAGCTGCCATCGACTCCGGATAATCCAGATCGGTCCACTTCGCCGTAATCTGCCTGTCCGTCTCGCCGCGATTGAACAGAATCACCGCCCGTCCGCCACCCGCGAGAGCTTTCGCCCAGACTTCTACATCGCCATCCTTCCAGACCCGCCGTCCCTGCTGCCCCAGCGGATCCTGATCAATGGCGATGACCTCCTTGTTGGTGAGGATGTCGTGAATCTCCGGATTCATGTCGCGCAGATCGTTGCCCGCGATCAGCGGCGCCGCCAGCAGCGCCCAGAAGCTGAAGTGCGAACGATATTCCGTCGTGGTCATGCCGCCATTGCCCACTTCGAGCATGTCCGGATCGTTCCAATGTCCCGGGCCGGCGTAGGAATAAATCGCGTCTTCCGCGTCGATGATGTCGACCACGCCATAACTGCAGCAATTGCCCGGGTTCCACTCTTTCTTTCCGGACCAGCGGTCCTGAATGTCGCCCGTCGTGCGCCACAAGTTACCGCCCACTTCTTTCCCCCACAGCCAGGGCTTTGCCGTTCCCCACTCGCAGAGGCTGAGTACGATGGGCCGCCCCGCGGAGTCGAGCGCATTGCGCATGTTGGCATAAGACGCGCGGGCATCCTGCGTGGTGGTGTTACACCAGTCGTACTTCAGATAATCCACTCCCCAGGACGCATATTTGAGCGCGTCCTGATACTCATGGCCCAGTCCACCCGGCCGTCCCGCGCAGGTCTTCGAACCCGCGTCCGAGTAGATGCCGAACTTCAATCCCAGCGAGTGCACGTAATCAGCTAGGGCCTTGATGCCGGAAGGAAAGCGCTGCGGATCGGCCACAATGTTGGCATCCTTGTCGCGTGAAACCTGCCAGCAATCGTCGATGACCACGTATTGGTAGCCGGCGTCCTTCATGCCCGACTTCACCATGGCGTCGGCCATGCCCTTGATCATGTCCTCGCTGACGTTGCACCCGAACTTGTTCCAGCTGTTCCATCCCATGGGAGGCGTAAGCGCGAGCTTGGCCGAGGGCGCAGTGTTCTGCGCCGGGTTCTGTGCCCAGAGTGGCGCGGAAAGCAGCAGGGTGAAAAAGGCGAGCACGAACTTCATCGCGAGCTTCATTGATCGGCCTCCGAAGGCAGTGAAAGTTGTATCAGAGACGAGTAGAAGCGTCCAAGCACACCATAATTGCGACAGTGGAGCGACGGGCGTCTCCGCCCGTCTTTTTTGGAGTTCCCCAAACAGAAATCGCCCAACCGAACGCGATTCTACCCAGGTTTGTTGTCTAGGTTTTAACTGTTCTGCCTATCTCTGCGTCCTCCGCGACCTCTCTGCGTGCTCCGCGATTTAAGACTTGAAGAACGCTGCCAAGGAGAAGTCGTTTACGTAATGTGAAAACAGAAATCGTTCGTGTGGTGCCCGCGTCAACCCCAACAAGATCATTGCCCCGCCGCCACCACCTCCGAGTGAACCCGGAACACCTGGAAATCACGATTCCGGAACACCTCGGCAAACTGCGCGCCATCCGTCGCTAGCAGCTGCGCATAAGACGGCGGATTCCAGGACGTCTGAATCACGAAGCGAACTTCGTGTTCCCGTAGGAAGCGGGCCGACTCGCTCGCTGATTCTTGAGCGTCCAGGCTCGCCGTTGCCCGGGCCGAAAAAAGTGCAATCGAGCGCGGCTTCGAAAACAGCAACAAATCCGAAGGCTGTGTCTGCGCCCGCAAAAACGCAAACAGTTCCTGCGCCGACGCATCGTTCACATTGGCCATCGATAACTGCCACGCCCGTTGCCGCAGTCCCCCTAAGTAACTCAAAGCCACACAGACTGCCACAATTGCGACCAACGCGCGTGCCCTCTGTACTCGCCAAGCCTCCACCGTCTCCGCGATTCCCAGCACCACATAGGTGAGATAGATGGGAAGCACCGGAATCAGCCCTCGAATGCCCATCTGAGCGCCCCAAGCCAACAGGATCGCCATGTAGATCACAAGATAGAAGGCTTCCAGCGCGCCCTCGCGGATGCGTTTCCAGAACGCGGTCAGCCCAACGTGCGCTGCCTTGCTGAATCCGTTCTCCCAGGCATGCGATAGCGACTTGGCATAGCCCACCGCATTTTCGAGCATCGATCGCACCGAGAAATGCGCAACCGCCGCGTAGCCCGTAGGCGAGGTGAGCAGCACCGACTGCAGGATTACCAAGCCTGCCACAACTCCGAGCACAAGCATCAGGAAGCGCGTGGGCTTCCGCAAACTCAACAACTCCGCGGCGATCAGCGCACCGCACAACGCAATTCCGATCGTCCGCGTGCCGTAGCAGGCATACAGCAGCAAGGCCGCCAGTAGGGCCCAGCCCACCTGCGGCCATCTTTGGACCACACTCGGACCCCTGCGGATGGCCAGTAGGGCGAGAAAAGAAAACATCAGGTAAGGGAATTCCGAAGAAATCAGATCCCGGTAACTCCAGAATGCCGGACTCAGTCCCACCAGCCCCACCACGATCACACGCAACCCAGAAGAAACCAGCGGCTTGACCCAGAGCGCACACGCAGCCAGAAAAATCACAAACGTGCCGACAGTCATGATCTTCATCGCAAGCAGATCCATGCCCAGCCGCCAATACACCGGCGCCAGCAGCAACGGGTACACGGGGGGATAGCCGTTCGCCGGACTTACCCAGGGAGCTTGAGTATTAGGAACGTAGTGAATCGCCGAATACGGGCGCCCCTCCACCAGGTTCGCCGCGTGCATCACGTAGGCCGCAAAATCATCCTGCACGAATACGTGTCCCAGCGTGATACCGAAGAAGTAGGAAATTCCAATGACAGCCGTGATACCCCAGGTTAGGGCGTCGAGGAATGAGAAGCGCCGGCCGACCCTGCCGAATGCCGAGCTTGCCGAACCTGCTGATTCTGCCACTCTCAAAATCTAGGTCGTCGGCAAGTATCCCTCAGTGATAACGGTCACCAGCTGGCAGGTCAGAGTTCAATTCGTGTCCTTTGCGCTCTTTGTGATTAAATTTCCGGCTCGAATTCGCAGAAAAAGACAAACCCAACCACAAGGGACACGAAGTCACATGAAGGGCTTCTCACTTCCTTCGTGTGCCTTTGTGTCCTCTGTGGTTGAGCTTTGTTTTTCTTTGAGACTATGTCAGAGAGTATTTCCCCACCTCAATCGCCCGCTGCGCAATCTGCTGCCGCAGCGCAATGGTGTTGAACGGCTCATATTTCGCCAGCCGCCGTAAAATTGCCAGTTGCGTGCGCAGCATGTCGCCCTCAGCCACCGCCGCAATCACGCGCTTGGCCGCCGCTTCGATCTTTTCCATCGCTTGTGTCAAGTACACGCGAGTCATCGCGATCGCCAGCGCCGCTTGCTGCTCGCCCTTGGCCTCTACCAGTTTCTGCGCGCGCAGCACCGCCGACTCCATCGCGTAGGTTTCAATCGTCATGTCAGCGATCGCGCCCATCACTTCCTGCTGGTCTTGGATCGCCTGCATGTATTTCTGCGTGGCCGCCCCGGCTGCAAAAAGCCCGAGTTTCTTGGCCTGCGCCACCAGTTTTCGTTCTTCCGCCAGAGCGCCTTCGATGTCATCCCCGCCGCTCGGCCCCGACAACACTTCATCCATCAGCTTCTTGATCGCCGGCATGAGCGCCAGCTGCCCGCTCATCGCACGCTTCAGCAGGAAGCCGGTAATAATCAGCCGGTTAATTTCGTTCGTGCCCTCAAAAATGCGGTTGATGCGAGCATCCCGGTAGGCCCGTTCCGCCGGGTATTCCTCGACGAAGCCGTAGCCGGCATAGACCTGCATGGTCTCGTCGACCACGTAGTCAATCATCTCCGAGCCCCACACTTTGATGATCGAGCACTCCACCGCGTATTCCTCGATGGCCTTGCGGGTCTCTTTCAACGCATCCGCCGACGATTTATCCACTTCGCTGAGCGCTGCGTCCATCATCCCGACCGTGCGATAGACCAGCGATTCGCCGACATAAATCAGCGCGGCCATATTGGCGATCTTTTCGCGGATCAGCCCGAAGTCGGCGATCACCTTTTGGAACGCCTTTCGTTGCTTGGCATACCCGATCGCGTTCTCCAGGGAAACCCGCGCGCCGCCTACGCACATCGCGCCCAGCTTGAAGCGCCCGATGTTCAGAATGTTGAAGGCGATCACGTGTCCCTTGCCGATTTCACCGAGCAGATTTTCGACGGGGACCTTGCAGTCGTTCAAAATAATCGGACAGGTCGAAGATCCACGAATGCCCATCTTGTGTTCTTCCGCGCCCACCGAAAAGCCGGGATAGCCGCGCTCCACCAAAAACGCGGAAAACTTTTCGCCATCAATCTTGGCGAACACGGTGAACAGATCTGCGAAACCGGCGTTGGTGATCCACATCTTCTCGCCGTTCAGGATGTAGTGCTTGCCATCCTCGGAGAGTTTGGCGCGCGCGCGGCAGTTCATCGCGTCCGAACCGGAAGTCGCTTCCGAAAGTGCATACGCTCCGACCGTTTCTCCAGACGCGAGCTTCGGCAGGTACTTCTTCTTCTGCTCTTCCGTTCCGAAATAGACGATGGGCAACGTCCCGATCCCCGAGTGCCCGCCCCAGGTGGTGGCGAAGCCGGCGTACTTGGCGATATGGTCGGCGATGACGGCCGCCGTGACCTTGTCCATCTCCAGCCCGCCATAAGCCTCTGGAATTTCCACGCCCGAAAGGCCCAGTTCCCCGGCCTTCTTCAACAGGTCGCGCGTGACCTGAAATTCCTTGTGCTCGATGCGCTCAACATTGGGAAGAATTTCGTTAATGGCAAATTCTTCGGTCGTCTGGCCGATGAGCGTGTGCTGCTCGGTAAAGTCCTCGGGAGTGAAAACCTCGGACGTTTGTCGTTCTTCCAGAAGAAAAGAACCACCAGCGATCTTGGACTTTGGCATTGCAGTAGTTGCCATTTAAACCGAATCCTTTTTTCAATCACAGATCTGGAGAAGAAGGGAGAACCGAAAATCAAGCCTTCGTGAAACCTTCGTGCCCTTAGTGGTTGCTTTCACCGCAACATTGAAGTTTATAAGCAGTCCCAGTGATTTACCACTCAGCTTCAGGTACGAAAGGATTTGGGCCTGATGGACAGGGGCGATGGCATCGATTGATTTCAGTTCAACGACGACCAGATCCTCCACCAGAAGATCGATGCGATAGCCCAAGTCCAGCTTCACGCCGTCATAAAAACGGGCAGACAGACCTGCGCCTCAGACCCGCAACCGGCCTTCTTGAGCTCGTGTTGAAGACAAACCTGATACGTGCTTTCGAGCAAACCTGGGCCCAGTTCGCTATGAACCCGCATCGCTGCCGTGATAACCGCATGGCTGACTTCTTGTGCCGTGAGCTTGTAAACTGGAGCCGTTACCATGAAAAATCTTCACCACGAAGGGCACTAAAGTCTACACAAAGGCGTGCGCCCAAAATGTTCGATATCACCAAGACTGCCACGATGTCTGTGACGCTTTGCAGTTACCTTTGTGACCTTCGTGGCATTTCTTCGTGTCCTTGGTGGTAAAGCCCTTGCAGTTAATTCACGTTCTCAAAAATCCCCGCGGCCCCCATCCCTCCGCCCACGCACATAGTCACCATCCCATACCGTCCCTTCCGCCGCTGAAGCTCTCGGATGATCGTCGCCGTCAGCTTCGCGCCGGTACATCCTAAGGGGTGGCCTAAAGCAATCGCGCCGCCGTTGGGGTTGACCTTCGACGGATCCAGTCCCGCCTCCTTGATCACCGCCAGCGACTGCGCCGCGAACGCTTCATTGAGTTCGATTACATCGATGTCCGACAATTTAAGTCCGGCCAGCTTCAAAGCTTTCGGAATCGCGTACACCGGCCCCAGTCCCATCTCTTCCGGCGTATAGCCGGCCGTCGCAAACGAGACATACCGCACCAATGGTTTCAAGCCCAGCGCTTTCGCCCGCTCGCCCGACATGACCACCACCGCCGCCGCCCCATCGGACATCTGCGAAGAATTGCCCGCGGTCACG
Source organism: Acidobacteriota bacterium (assembly GCA_003224995.1). Lineage (GTDB taxonomy): Bacteria > Acidobacteriota > Terriglobia > Terriglobales > Acidobacteriaceae > Gp1-AA133. Next base: position 8,056 of record QIAI01000014.1, on the reverse strand, counting down.
ATGCCTTTCACATGAAACGCAGGCTTCAAGGCCAGTAATGCCGCCAGCGAAGTATCCGCGCGCGGGCCCTCATCGACGTTGAAAGAAATTTCCTGTCGCTTCGGTCCGTGGAGCGACGGGCTGCCTGCCCTGAGCTTGTCGAAGGGCCCTCGCCCGTCCGACCCCGATCCATTTCCATTCACGGTGAAACTGACCGGCACCGGCACGCTCTCCTCAGAAAACTTGCCGGCCTGAATTGCCGCCAGCGCCTTCTGATGGCTGTGCAGCGAGAACTCGTCGCTCTGCTCGCGCGTGATCCCAAATTTTTGTCCCACTCGCTCCGCAGTCAACCCCATCGTGAGATAAGCTCCGGGATTGTGCTCCACCAACCACGGATTAGGAGAAATTTTGTTGCCGCCCATCGGAATCATCGACATCGATTCCGTTCCGCCGGCAACGATGGCTTCCGCCCCGCCCACCATGATGCGTTCCGCCGCCATCGCGATCGCCTGCAGCCCTGACGAGCAAAAGCGATTAATGGTCAGCGCCGACACTTCCACCGGAAGCCCCGCGCGCAACGACGCGATGCGCGCCACGTTCATGCCTTGCTCCCCTTCAGGCATAGCGCAGCCCAGAATGACGTCCTCAATTTCTTTTGGATCGAATTGGGGCACGCGCTCCAGCGCACCTTTGATCGCAACCGCTGCCAATTCATCCGGACGCGTCGCGCGCAGCGTGCCCTTGAACGCCCGTCCCACAGGAGTACGAACCGCCGATACGATCACAACGTCTCTCATAATTCAGTCCCCAGTTCTCGGTTCCCAGTTCCCAGCGTGGCGCCGCGAACCTTCAGCACAGAAAATAAACCGGTTTCGTCTTTCAAGTTGTCGTTTGGCTTTCTCTCTTAAGCTTGTCCTTCTCTCTCGAGCTTGACATTCTCAGCGCAGCGAAGAACCTGCTGTTTGGATGCAACTTCGAAACGTACGATTCCTTGCCAGGTGCCTCTCACCTGCTCTTATGGTTGTCGTTTTCGTTTTCTGAGCAAACAGATTATATCTTTCAAGCTTGCTTTTCTGTGCGCAACTCCTCCCACTAGGACCCGCTAAGTTGAATGTATTCAGAGGCTTCCCGTTTCGGGAATGTTCCACGTGGAACACTCATGCGCCGACCGTCCGCGGCCCTCTCGAAAGCATTTGACCGCACGGTTCGGGGAGAGTAGCTTGTCCTCCGTCTGAGCTCGGCCCAAATCCCAAAAAACTTGATACCTAGGAGGCTTCAATGAAGCATCGGGCCACGTGGACCGCGGCTGCGGTTATCTTGCTGGCGGCGTTTGCTGTTGGTCAGGCGCCAGATCAATATCTGGATGTGTTTGTGGTGCAGGTCAGGCCGGAAAAGCGGGCAGACTTCGATGCCATTTCCAAGAAGATGGTCGCGGCCAACCGGCAGAATAAAGGCGATGAGTGGCTCGCCATGGAAACCGTCTACGGCACCATGAATCGGGTCACGCTTGTGAGTATGCGACAGAGTTATGGCGACACGGAAAAAGCCGGCGATGCTTTTTACGCGGCCCTGCAAAAATCAATGGGCAAGGCTGGAGCCGACAAGGCGTTCCAGGAATTCAATACGTGCCTGGAGACCAGTTGGTCGGAGCTGCGCAAACGACGCTGGGACTTGAGCAGCAACGCTCCGGCCGATGGCGCAGCCCTCGCCAAGTTGACGGGCGAGTCCCGCTGGCTCCGCACCTCGATCATCCACGTGAAGCCCGGCCGTGGGCCGGAGCTCGAAGAATTATTAAAGGAAGTGAAAGCGGCGCGCGAAAAGAATTCTCCCGACGTGACTACGCTGGTATCGCAGACCGTGGCGGGACGGGAAGGGACGATTTATTACGTGACTACGTTCGAGAAGTCGATGGCGGGATTTGACTCGATAGCACCACTCCCGAAAGTGCTCGGAGAGGAAGCCTATGCTCATTACCTCAAAACGGGCTCGGAAATTGTCGAGAATACGGAGACCGTCATCAATCGTTTTCTGCCCGAAATCAGCAACCCTCCGGCCGAGGTGATGGCCGCGGCGCCCGATTACTGGAGTCCGAAGCCCGTGGTCGCCAAGGCGGCTTCACCCAAGAAGAGCGTGGTGAATGCTTCAGAGACCGCGAAAGAAAAAGAAGAGGTTAAAAAGTAGGCTGTCGAATTTCGGGGTGGAGTCTGAGACTCCGGCCAGTCTGCGAAGCTACAAGCAAGAGCAATCACAAAGGGGCACGAAGGTGGCACGAAGTCTCTCCTGGACTTTGTGCTGGCTTCGTGCCCTTCCTGATTAGGTGGACACGATTGTGAACCTGGCATGCAGCCATACGCGAATCAACTCGCGGCCGGACGAACCCAACCTACCTTGACAAAACTTAATTGCGTAGCGTCTTGCCGGTTTTCAAGGTGTACTGGATTCGCTCCTGCGTCTTTTTTTCTCCGCACAAGGATTTGAAAGCTTCGCGCTCGAGGTCGAGGATGTATTGCTCGCTCACGAGTGTGCCGGGAGTGACATTGCCGCCGCAGAGGACCTCGGCGACCTTGTTGCCGATTTTGACTTCGTGGTCGCTGATGTATTCGCCCTGTCGCATCAGGTAGACGCCCATCTTCAGCGTGGCTAGCATGCTTTCGCCGGGTGCGGGTAAGTCGGTGCGCATCACCGGAGGTTCGTAGCCGGCGCGCACCAGTTCCAGGGCCCGGTTCTTGGCATCCGAGAGCACTCGCTCGCGGTTCATGGTGATGTGGTCCGAGTCGGATAGGAAGCCGAAGGCGCGGGCTTCATGCGCCGAGGTGGCGATTTTGGCCATGGCGATGGTCTCGAACGCTTTCCACGGATTCTCCTCGGCCATCCGGGCGAATTGAGCTCGCGCTTTGGAGCGCGCGCAGCAACATTTCTTTGCAGCCGCCGCCACCCGGTAGAAGTCCGACACCAACTTCGACCAGGCCGGTGTAAAGCTCGGCATGCGGCTGGCGGGCAGGAGCGTGCAATGAAATCTCGGTGCCGCCGCCGAGGGTAAGGCCGGACGCTCCCACCACGACAGGCTTGGGAGAGAACTTAATGGCCTGGGTCATGCCCTGGAACTGGCGGATGACCATGTCGACATCGTCCCATTCTTCTTCCTGCACCGCCATCAGGAGCAGCATGAGATTCGCGCCGACCGAGAAATTCTGTGCGTCGTTGGTGATAACGAAGGCGTCGAACGCGTCGCCCGGGCCGCCCGGCTTCAAACTCTGCGTGATCAACTGGATGATGTCGGCACCCAGCGAGTTCATCTTGCTATGGAACTCGATGCAGCCAACGCCGTCACCCAGGTCTACCAGCGATGCCCCGGAATTTTTCTTCACGACGCCCTTGGACTTCTTGGCGACGGTGACCGACCACACACCTTCCGGAACCGTGACCGGTTGCCAGTGCCCGGTGGCGAGGTCGAAGTACGAGCGAGCGGAAGCGGTAGCGAGATTTTCGTCGTACCAGGTCTTCTTCCCGGAAGCGAGCAGCGTTTCGAGGTTCGCCGCGACCGGCTTGCCTTCTTTCTTCATGCGAGCGACGGTGGCTTCGACGCCGGCGGCATCCCACAACTCGAATGGCCCCAGTTCCCAGTTGAAGCCGAGCTTCATGGCGCGATCAATTTCGACGACGCTGTCGGAAATTTCGGGAATGCGATTGGCGGAGTAGGTCCACAGATCGGAGAGAGCCGCCCACAAAAACGCGCCGGCCTTGTCGCCCTTCTGCGGGCCGCTGCCTTCGAGACCCAGCAGCATGCGCAGGCGGGCGCCCGTGTCTTCCACGTTCTTGGCCATCTCGAGGGCAGGGAACTTGGGTTTGTGCCGGGGATGGTATTCGAGCGTCTTCCAGTCGAGGGCGAGACGTTCTTCTTTTCCGTCTGCGCCTTTGGATTTTTTGTAGAAGCCCCCTTTGGTCTTGTCGCCGAGCATTTTGCGCTCGAGCATGTGCTGGTAAAAATCGGGTAAGCGGAGATCGCTCCTCTCATCGAGATTAGCGGGCGAGGGCGCCCGGCCGACACCGATCATGTTGCTGACTACGTGGCCAAGAATGTCGAGGCCGACGAGATCGATGGTGCGGAAGGTGGCCGACTTGGGCCAGCCGACGGGCGTTCCGGTGAGCGCGTCGACGTCTTCGATAGTGAGATCCATCTCCTGCATCAGGCGCATGACGTTGAGCACGGAAAACGTCCCAATGCGATTACCGATGAAGTTGGGCGTGTCTTTGGCGAAGACGACGCCCTTGCCGAGGCGCACGTCGCTGAACCAGGCGATGGCGTCGAGCAGTGCGCGGTCGCTATCGGGGGTGGGGATGAGTTCCAGAAGACGCATGTAGCGCGGGGGGTTGAAGAAATGCGTACCAAACCAGGAGCGGCGGAAATCGTCGGGAAAGCCTTCAGCGATTTTGCCCACCGGGAGACCGCTGGTATTTGTGGTGACGATGGTGCCGGGTTTGCGAACCGCGTCAACTTTTTTGAGCAACGAGCGCTTGATGTCGAGGTTCTCGACGACGGCTTCGATGATCCAGTCGACGTCGGCGATTTTCTTAAGGTCGTCTTCGAAGTTCCCGATGGTGACGAGTTTCGCGAGAGACGGTTCGAAGAAGGCGGCAGGCTTGGATTTCCTGGCAGCCTCGAGGCCGGCGGCGGCGATCTGGTTGCGCGCGGCGCCATCGGCGTCGGGGGGAACGATGTCCAACAAGTAACTAGGAACGCCGGCATTGGCAAAATGCGCGGCGATGCGGGCGCCCATGGTGCCGGCGCCGAGGATGGCGACTTTATGGATGCGTTTCATGAGAGCAAGACTCCGTGGTAAAGCGCGATGCTGCGCGCAGGCCCAAACGGCACCTGGGGACATTCAAGATTCACGAAGAAGATCATTTTAAAGGATTCCTGGAGTTGGCGGCTGTGATAAGCAAGGGCTCGCAGCACTCCCGAAAAAACCTCACAATCACAGACGGACACAGAGGATCGCGGGCTCCGCTAGGTGTTTTCGTGGCGGAAAAAAGATAACCACCAAGGACACAAAGGAAAACACGAAGGAATTTTGGATTTCGGGGATTCGCGGGAAAGGCGGAAGATTTGTTTCAGGGAAGTTTGTCGATGGCCCATTCGTTTTTGCCGGTCTTGATGACCAGAAGAGTGGCCATTTGTGGGCGCATCGTGCGGACGTTGCTCGGAGCCGGAAACAGGGCGATGGGAAACTGATAGCGATCGGACCGAAGCTTTTTTCCGCGGCCAATCTCGAAGCTCTGCGGCTTCGCCTTGGAGTTCAGGTGGCTATCGAGCGTGGTCTCAACGATGTGCTGCTTGAGGCGATCGGAAAGCAGCAGGATGGCGGTTTCCTGATCTTGCGATTGCCAGGCATGCAGGAAATTATTAGCGGTGGCGAGAGCGTAGACATAGTCAGAATCGACGGGCGGCGACGTGGCTTTGCTGCGTCCGTGCACAAGAGCCGACAGCAGGATGAGACAAGCGAGAATGGGACGGTACAGACGGGGCACTGCTCTTCTTAGCACGCGCGGGCGGGGCAATGGAATGACTAAGAGGATGCTTGGTGGTTAGCGCATGGTGGAATGCGTGATCGAAGCTTGCTGGTAGTTGCGGGGGAAAGCAGGTCCTTCGCTTTGCTCAGGATGACAATTTTTTAGGAGGGCCAAAAACACGACAGGCGCGTACCGAATTAGATGTGGGGTGAGGATGGCATCGGTACGCGCCCTATTAAGTTAAATACAGCCTAGGTCCAGCGTGATGGAATGTCAAGGAAAATCGTTATCCTAGGCCCTACGAGATCAGTTTTGCAATCACAAATGCGGTGCCCGCCGCAAGGCCACCGATCACCATTGTTTGTGACGCGCCGCGCAGGGGCGCGGTGCCGGTGAAGCGGGCTTTCATGTAACCGAAGACCCCCAATGCCGCGAGTGTAACCGCTGCCGACCAGAGCAGAGCGTGCCAGGCGTTGGGCAGGATCATATAGGGCGAGAGTGGAATGAATCCGCCAGCGACGTAGGAGAGTGCGATGGTAGTGGCGCTGGTCACGGCGCGCTTTGGTTCCGGCTGTTCAAGGCCTAATTCGAAACGCATCATAAATTCGACCCACTCTTTCGGACGTTGGCTCAAAGCTTCGACGACGGGCTTGGCTTCGGCTTCGGTCAAGCCGTACTGCTCGAAGAGTTCTTCGACTTCCGCTTTTTCGGCTTCTGGAATTTCGACGATTTCGCGTTCCTCGCGCAATTTTTCCTGATCGTAATGTTCCGCGTCCCCCTTGGCTGCGAGGTAGCCGCCCAGTCCCATGGCGATGGATCCGGCAGCGATTTCGGCGAGACCGCCGATCACAATGAGGCGAGTGGAACTCACGGCGCCGGAGAGGCCGGCGGCCAGAGCGAAGGGCACGGTGAGTCCGTCCGCCATACCGATGACGACATCACGGACGAACAGTCCGGCGGTGAAGTGTTTCTCAACGTGTGGCGTGGTCGGCATTTTTTTTGTCAGACCTCCGGATGAGTTTGCAGATACTCCTGAGCTTTGCGCACGACCTGGCGTTCCCCGCTATAGGAGAGCTTGGTCTGGGCGTCTTCCAGGGGAAGCCAAAGAGCACGATGGACTTCGATCCGCATCTCGGGCCGGACGTCGTCAATGCGGCCGGACTGGTAACGCAGCAGGTAGAAACTAACCACTTTGAAGACGCGCTCTCGGTCGGCCCAGGTGCGAATGTAGACGTACTTGATGTCGGCCAGTTTGGCGATCAGGGTGGCGATGACTCCGGTTTCCTCGCGTACCTCGCGGATGGCGGTTTCTACAGGGTCTTCTCCCTTGTCGATCAGGCCCTTGGGCAGGGCGAGGATCTGTTTGCGGGGGACCGCGCGCCGGGACTGGCTGGGAGGCGGTTCTTCTTTTTTCGGCTCAATGGCCGCGATGTGCCACCCGTCGGACATACGCCGGAGGACCACGCCGCCAGCCGAAAACTCGCGTACCATGCGCACACAAGTTAACAGGAATGAAGGAGTTCGTCACGGAAGGAGCTACCAGCTACGAGCTGCAAGCTAGGGGTGGGGAAACTCGGGAGCAATCACGGCGCGGGCATTGAAAAACCAGAAGCAACCACGAAGGGACGCCAAGGGAACACGAAGCATTTGGGAGTTGGGACTTTGCTGTTCTCGGCTGGGGAGCCTTAAATCCACGGAGTTTTCAGGGAGAGAGCCGGAAAAAACCAGAATTAACGACGAAGGGCATGAAGGGACGCCCACGAAGGCACGCAAAGGAAGGGCCAGGCGTACTTTTGTGCGCCAGTGGACGTAGGGAGAAGTTACTTAAGATAGCACCAAAGTGGACTGCACCAGACCCCCTGGAAATGGCATCTTACTAGACAAGTGAGGATGTTGGCCGTTGGCTGGACGGGCAAGGAGCTGGCAAGCTCGCGAGTGGCCCGCCGCTCCAACAGATGTGGGGCTCCAGTGAAGTCGGTTCGAAAGATCATTCGGTCGGTTCAGGCTTTCGGGCGCGAGCTTTCGCGCTTTTCGGGAGTGCCTGAGACCTCGCCAGACTCCCCGGGAATCGGGATTGCGCTGGGAGGCGGATTTGCGCGGGGGATTGCGCATGTCGGTGTTCTGAAAGTTCTCGAAGAAGAAAAAATTCCCATCAGTTTTATTGCCGGCACCAGCGTGGGCGCGCTGATTGGCGCGGCTTACTGCAGCGGAGTTTCTCCTGCGGAGCTGGAAGTGATTGCGCGGCGGGTGCGCTTCAAGACGTTTGCGCGCTGGACGCTTTCGCGCCATGGCTTTGCGACCAATCAGCGGATGATTGGATTCCTGCAGAGCATTTTGAAAGTGAAGTCGTTTGAGGAATTGCGTATTCCGCTGGCCGTGACCGCGACCGACCTTAGTACCGGCGATGGCGTGGTGTTTCACTCTGGACCGCTGGTGGATCCGGTGCGAGCGAGTTGTGCGTATCCGGGGATGTTTTTGCCCGTGAATATTCGCGGGCGCTGGCTAGTGGATGGCATGCTGGCGCATGCCGTGCCGACGCTGCCCCTGGTGGAGATGGGAGCGAAGC
>QIAI01000013.1 GCA_003224995.1 Acidobacteriota bacterium | reverse complement strand
GAAATGCGGCAGCCTGCCTCCTTTGCGAGTTTCACCAGGTCCGGACTCAGATCCTGGCGATCCGGATAGCCGTCAATCTCGATCGCCTTATCGAGTTCCGCGGCTACGCCCATTACGCGTTTCCAGTCCGCCTTCAGGCCAATCCGAAAGTTGTACACACGTCCGCGGGGATGACCGAGAATCTGAATGTCGGGATTTCTCAGGGCTGCGATATATCGCTCGGTTTGATCTTCTTTCTTCCGTAGTGCGGAGTGGAAGCAACCGAGCACCAGGTCGAGGTGCTTCAGTGCATGTCGATCCATATCTCCATCGCCCGCGGGGTTCAGATTTAACTCAATCGAGTGCAGCACTTGAAGTTTTAGCCCCTCGGCTCGCAGGGTGGAGTTCACGGTTTGTACTTCTTTCGCCTGTTGCAGCAGTTGCGCTTCATCAATGCCGCCCGCGATCTTCAAGCCCTTGGAGTGATCCGTGATGGCAATGCATTTGCAAATCACCCTTCACATTGGCCGACCAATCGGGCTTCCTCGCCAGCAGCTCGCGCACCTCTGTCAAGGTCAGGAAACCCTCGCGCGTCCCTGGAGGCTTCGGCACGGTCGGCGGATGTTCCATCCACTCGCGAATCACCCGGTTCAGGTGCGGTCCCACCGTGGGTAACTCCGTCAACGACCGGCCTTCTCTCACCATCGCAGCGGCCTCTTCCTCCCATAAAAACGCTTTGCGGGATGCTCTTCGCAACGCCTTTTGAAGAGGCATTTGCGCGCTATCGGCGGCTACGGCGAGCAATTCTGCAATTGCGGCGTTCGTCAGGAATCCATCCCCGTTCTTCGATCCAGGCTGCGCCGATCTCGGCGTCATTGCTCTACTCCCTTTCCGAACGATGATTGGATTGTGTTTGCCAGCTTCGCAGTGCATACGGAAGATGCTGTAGTCTTCAAGAACTCGCCCGAACTGGTTCGAGGCAGTCCAAACGAACTCTCGGAATTAACTAAAGACGACACCCGTCATCGTTTGAGTCTTTAAACCTCCACCTGCTCCCTTCTTCACACAAAAACAGTTTATGATTTCGATATTCCTGATTTTTTTAAAAGCAGCGACAATAACTGTCCGTGACGAAAGCAGGTGCCAACAATGAGTGCTCTCCAATCCTTCCCCCGCATTACTCCTTTTCTTTGGTTCGATTCGAACGCGGAAGAAGCCGTAAATTTCTACCTTTCTGTTTTCAAGAATTCACGACGCCTCGACGAACTACGGAACGTGGACGGCGGGCACGCTCCCAAGAACAGCGTCCTCACAATAAATTCAACGAATCAGTTTCGTTTCTCGTCCGTTGCGACAGCCAGCAGGAAGTCGACTATTACTGGTCAAAGCTGTCGGCTGGTGGCAACGAGAGCCAGTGTGGCTGGCTGAAAGATAAGTTTGGTCTCTCCTGGCAGGTTGTGCCCATCCGCTTAACCGAACTCATTAAACATCCGAAGGCCATGCAAGCTATGCTGCAAATGAAGAAGATCGATATCGCGGAACTGGAGCGCGCGGCCAAGTCTTGAGTCGGTTTCACCCACTCGTTCGCACAGGAGCTGTATTTGGAAATTCATCTGGTGGATGGCACCTACGAACTGTTCCGCCACTACTACGCACTGCCGTCAGCACGGGACGCACGCGGCCGCGAAGTCGCCGCGGTTCGCGGTGTGCTCGCATCCCTGCTCGGCATGGTCAAAGCGGGCGCCACGCATGTGGCGGTCGCCACCGATCACGTAATCGAATCGTTCCGCAACACTTTGTGGCCCGGATATAAAACCAGCGAGGGCGTGGAACCCGATTTGCTGGCCCAGTTCCCCCTCCTGGAAGAGGTCCTTTCTGCCGCCGGATTTGTGGTCTGGCCCATGGTGGAGTTCGAAGCCGATGATGCGCTTGCGGCGGGTGCTGCTGCAGCGGCCCGCGATTCACGGGTGGAGCGCGTCATCATTTGTACTCCTGACAAGGATCTTGGACAGTGCGTGCGCGGTACGCGCATCGTCCAACTGAATCGTCGCACGCGAGTCACCTTGGATGAGACCGGCGTCATCCAGAAATTTGGCATTGCCCCGGCCTCTATTCCTGACTACCTGGCCCTGGTGGGGGATGCCGCGGATGGATACCCTGGACTGAAGGGCTGGGGCGCAAAGTCCTCGAGCGCGGTCCTCGCAAAGTTTGCCCATATTGAGTCGATTCCTCGGGATTACGCCGAATGGCAAGTAAAAGTGGCCAGTGGCAGCGCTCTCGCCGATATACTTTCGCGGCAGCGAGATCTTGCTCTTCTGTTCCGCACGCTGGCAACTCTGCGAATGGATATTGCCCTCTTCGCAGACGTCGATGAGTTGCGCTGGAAAGGTCCTACGCCGGCGTTCGAAAAACTGGCGAAGCAACTCGATGCGGCCGTACCAGGAGAGCGACGCACACGCCCTTCGGCGCAAGAGTATGTCTCTTGACCGCTTCTCGGTTTCAGCCTCGCCCGCGAAACTGGATAATGTGGCGGCGATCGCGTTTCGAGGGACGGCCTGCAGGTAGCGATTCAAATGTCCACATGGCTTTCCGTTCCGCCTCGACTTTCTGCCGCAGTTCACGGCTCGCTTGGGTCTCCAGATAGAATGTCTGGGCAACCGACGCCGGCCCGCGTGTCTCACTCAGCAGCAGGACCTGCACTTCGAAATCGCCGCCCTCGTTTGTTACTCGTAAAAGGTCGCCTACGCGAACTTCACGAGATGGCTTGACGGGCTGTCCCTTCGATTGCACTCGTCCGAGTTCACAGGCTCGCTTGGCTAGCGTACGCGTCTTGTAAAAACGCGCCGCCCACAGCCAGGTGTCCATCCGAATGCCATTCATAACTGGTCGTCAGCCCAATAGTTCAAAGACGCAACATTGGCTGCTAAGCCCGGTCCGCACTCGTCATTAATTCTGCAAACTTCTTCAAATCGATGTTTCCGCCGCTCACCACGCACACGATTTTGCTCACGCCAGATTTTCCGCTAAGCCCTGCAGCCACGGCGCAAGCACCTGCTCCTTCTGCGATCACGTGATTCCGCTCCGCTAAAATGCGCAGAGCCTGCCTGATCTCTTCAAGCGTAGAAACGATCGAGCCCGCCAGCAGATGATGCGCCAACTCCCACATTCGCGGGAACACTGACTTGCCGCCGCAGCCATCCACCCAGCTCGCCTTCCAATCCGGAAAATCCTGCGCCGATCCGGCCGCGAACGATCGCGCCAGTGGCGCCGCTGTCTCGGGTTCTGCGGCAAATACCTTTACGCGCGGCGCGCGTTCCTTTATAGCTGCTGCGATCCCGCACGACAGCCCGCCGCCACCAAAGCTCGCGGTCACACACTCTACCTCCGGAAGATCTTCCAAAATTTCCAGCCCAACGGACGCATTCCCCGCGATGAATTCATCATCTTCAAAGGGATGCACGAAGGTTCCGCTCATCGCCGGATGTGTCCGGTCCGCCATAGCCTTCCAACACTCGTCAAAGGGTGCTTTGACGATTTCCGCTCCCAGACGTCGCGCCGCATCCAGCTTGGACGCCGGGGCCGTATCGATGACCAGGACCTTGCACGTCACGCCGGCCCGTCGTGTCGCCAGGGCTACTCCCTGCGCCGCGTTGCCGGCACTCACCGTCCAAACGCCGCGCCGACGCTGCTCTTCCGGCAGCAAACGTACTGCGTTGTATGCACCCCGGATTTTGAATGATCCAATCGGCTGCAGGCACTCCAATTTGAGGTAAATTTCGGCAGGACCTTCGCAATTCAATCGTACGAGCGGAGTCCGTATCGCGGCTTCATAAACGTGACGGTACGCATCTTCGATCAGATCAGCGGGAATATTGCGCCGTACCGTGCCCTCTCGGATTGCAGGCTCAGTGGACACCGGCAAACTCCTTCCTGCGCTGCCGCACTTCAGAAGCGCATTATAGATTCTTAAAGAACCCTTTTACGAGTCAAGAACCTATCTTTGATTCGCTTTGTGGCGGCCTGCAAACTTCCAATCGTCGATCGCAGAAAACTTCAGGGGTTGAGAAGTGGCGCTTGCCAGAATTTGGCGTCGACGTCGAGGTAAGCACCTTTGACCGATGCAGTAGGTTTTGAAGAGACTCGAGGAACGCATAAAATAGCCGCACTATGCCCACCCTTGTCGATCAGCCGGAATGTTGGCCCTCGCTGCCTCTGGATTCGTGGAAAGACACTTGTACCACCCTCCATATGTGGACCCAGATGGTTGGCAAGGTTCGCCTGCGTCTAACACCGCTCGTGAACCACTGGTGGAATGTCCCCTTGTACGTGAATGCCCGGGGCCTTACCACATCTCGAATCCCGTACGAAAACAGAGCATTCGAGCTCTGGTTTGACTTTATACGGCACCAGCTTGTGCTGGAGACGAGCGATGGCATCGTGAAAACCATCGCGCTGGCGCCGCGCTCTGTGGCCGAGTTCTACGAAGAGTTCATGGCGATGCTTCAATCGACAGGAATCAAGATCAAAATCTGGCGAATGCCGGTTGAAATCCCTAACCCGATTCCCTTCGACCAGGATCGCGTGCATCGATCGTATGATCCCCAATCTGTGGAGAAGTTCTGGCGGATTCTGTTGTCGGTGGATTCTGTATTGAATCAGTTCCGCTCAAACTTCATTGGTAAGTCGAGCCCGGTGCATTTTTTTTGGGGAAGCTTCGATCTTGCGGTCACACGCTTTTCCGGTCGCCGCGCCCCGCAACGGCCGGGCGCTGACCCAATCACCCGAGAAGCCTATTCTCACGAGGTCAGCAGTGTCGGCTTCTGGCCGGGGGGCGGCGATGTCAAAGATGCAGCCTTTTACTCCTATATGGCGCCCGAGCCGCAGGGATTTAAAGAGGCGCTCGTTCAGCCGAATGCTGCTCATTATGAAAAGCAAGTCAGCGAGTTCTTGTTGATGTACGAGGATGTCCGTAAAGCCGAATCCCCTACCACTGCACTCATGGAATTTTGCCAAAGCACCTACGAAGCCGGCGCAAGACTCGGCAACTGGGATCGAGCGGCGCTGGAAAAATAAACTCTTCTGTTAAACAATTGCGCTGCCGCCAGCTGAGCCTTGGCAACTACGTTTCAGCGTTACATGTTGCTTCGGACTTGGCTTAATATCACTGCTGGCGCCCATCACCCATGAACCTGACCGATCTCTTCAGGCCGACTCGTATTCGAGAACTTCTTGTCCCAAGCAGTGGGGGAATGCTCCTGGTTAAGAAACTCAGTGTCCTCGCTGCGCTGCTCTTATCCTCTTCTCTGGTTTTGGCGCAAGCGCCCTCCGGCGCGATCGAGCCGATCACCGCAGCCCTACGCGCACGCGACTTCGAGCAAGCTGTGGAGTTAAGTCGTGCTGCCGTGCAGAAATATCCAGACAACGCGCAGTTGTGGTCTCTCCATGGCATTGCACTCGCCAGTAAAGGCGACAGCAAGGAGGCGTTGGCTGCGTTTCAGCAGGCTCTAAAGATCTCTCCCGATTACATGGCAGCGCTGGCGGGTAGCGCCCAAATTCTCTACCAGCAAGGTGACCGCAAAGCAATTCCAGTGCTGACTCATTTGCTGGAGGTGCGGCCTGACGAACCTACCGCGCACGCCATGCTGGCAGTCCTTGAATATCGCGAAGGCAAATGCCAGGAGGCGATCGGACATTTCAAAGAGGCCGGAGAAACACTGGCACCGCAACTGGATGCCCAGCACGCCTATGGCACTTGCCTCGTGAGGCTGCACAAACTGGAGGAAGCGACCCGCGTGTTCCAGCACACGGTCACGCTAAATCCGGACGATCGGCGCGAGCGTCAGCTTCTCGCCTCGGTACAGGTGATGGCCAAGAAACCACAGGAGGCCATTGATACGCTGGCGCCGCTGTTGCAAGGCAACGGCGCGGATGCGGAGACTTTGGAACTGGCATCCACCGCCTACGAAGATGCCGGCAAGACGCCAGAGGCGGTCCAGGCGCTGCGGCAGGCGATTTTGCGGGATTCGGGAAACGTGAATTTCTATCTGGATTTTGCCAGCCTTTGCCTGGCGCACCAATCGTTTCAAGTTGGCATCGATGTCGTGAGCGATGGAATGCGCGTGCGTCCGAACGCCGCCCAACTTTATCTCGCTCGTGGGGTTCTCTATGTCCAGCTCGCGGACTACGAGAAAGCCGAGGCCGACTTCGAGCGTGCCCACGATTTAGATCCAAGCCAGGCTCTGAGTTCAGCGGCCCAGGGACTCGCCGCCGTTCAACAGAACGATATCGGACGAGCTCTCAACACTGTGCAGAAGAAGCTCGCAGCGAAACCGAATGACGCTTACCTCCTATACTTGCAGGCGGATTTCCTTACGCAAAAGGGGGTTGACCCCGGCACACCGGAGTTCCAGAAGGCCATGCAATCGGCGAAGAAGGCTGTCTCGTTGCAGCCGTCTCTTGGCGCAGCCCGCGCTGTGCTTGCCAAGCTCTACCTGCAGACCGGTCAATACCAGGACGCGATTGTGCAATGCAGGAAGGCGCTCGAAAGCGACCCCAAAGATCAGACG
>QIAI01000706.1 GCA_003224995.1 Acidobacteriota bacterium | reverse complement strand
GAACTCTTGCTGCTTTGCGTTTTGCGCCATGTCCAAAACATTCCGCAGCTCTTTCACCTTCAAACGATAGGAATGCAAGTTGTTCTTTCCCAGCCGAGCCGGCTGCCTGAGTTCTGAAATCAGACGCAAAGCCGAAGCCGCGGCCTGGGCATCAGTAGCGTTGCGATCCGAGCTTTCATTTCCATCCTGCGGCAACGCTCGATCCATGTCCCTCGATCTTCGTTTCAACTGCTTGCGCAGCGACGATCCATACTGCCGTCGGGTCGCGACCAGCTTCTTCGCATGTCTGTCTCGCTGCGCGCCCAAATGTTCCAGCAGCTGAACCATGCATTCGCTCTCGCTGTCCGGAGGATGCAGGCCCGACAAATATCCCGTATAAAGCTTGAAAACTGGCCTCGAGTCGCCGTGAACTCGTTCGCAGATCGTGGACGTCCTTTGCCGCGGGTTGGCTCCCCATCTTCTCAAGAAGTTTCCGCAGCTTCCGCACTGGTTTATGCATTCGATCTGCGTCGATGGCCATAGACCTTACCCCTGAAAATCATGGCTCGCCAGCTTCCGGGCCAGCGAGCCGCCTGGGCTAAATGGCTTTTTTCAGCGTGTCGGCGCTTTCCGATCCTTTGGTCCCGGCGGGGCCAATCGAGCAGGTGCTGCATCCCACGACCGCTTCCTTACGGCGTTCGCGTAGACGAGCCTGGAAAGTATCCCAGCGTCCGCCGATCCCCACTGCGCTGTTGTCAATGACCATTGAATCCGTTCCCGCTGGAACGACCCTCCCCGTGGATGCTGCCGACCCGGCCGCTGCACTGCGTGCCGATGGATCCACATTGGTCCCCACGTTCGTTCCCACGGGCCGCGCTCCCGGATTGCCTTCCGCACGCATCGACGATTGGTTGCCTTGCAGTTGCTGCGTCGTAGGCGTGATGTTGCGGTCGGTCTCTGCGCGGTGCATCACCGGGTGGCTTTCCCATTTCGCCCGATATCGCGTCTCGTAGTCGCCCCATCTCTCTTCCGATTCCAGATCGCCTTCCGTGTAGGGTGGGAAACTTTCCACCTGCTCCTTGGTTAGGTCCGACTCAAAATCATCCTTGTGCTCGCCCGACGCCCGCAAGCGATCGGCAGGAACAATGAACTTTTTCGTTTTCAACCAGCCACCTGTATCCACTACCGCGTACCGTATGTTCCCACTGGAGTGATCGAAAATCACGTCATCAATCTTCCCCAGCTTTTCATCATCGCGACCGTACAGGTTTGACCCTCGGATATCTTCGATAGATTCGCCCATTCGGTAATTCCGTAAAAGTCCGTAGTGCGCCATGTTCAGCCTCCTTTGATTTGAATTCTTCATTTCGATAGCCATTGGTTGAACTCAGCTGATTTGATTGTTGCTGCCGGCCGCTCGCTCGTTCAGCGCCGTTACCCATGAGGGTGAAACCTCCGAGAAACTCTGCTTTCCGGTCTTCGCCTGCTTGCCGGCTCCGCCTTCATCCGAAGGAAGCAGCATGTTCACCAGCGCGAGCACATCTGAGGTTAAGCCCGGAAAAAGCGCATTCATCTTTACCGCGATCTTGGTCGGAAGCGACAGCACCAGTTCCGCGTCTCCCCGCAAGCACGCATTCACGATCCGGCGCGCAGCCCATTCCGCACTCATCGACAGCACCGGCAGAGCATCGCTGATGCTGAACCAGGCGTATTCCGCCTCGTTGTTCCCTTTGAAGAGCGCATTTCGCGGGTCAACAGGGCAGCTCGCAGCCCTTCCGAGAAACCGGTGAGCGCAAACTTTCCCACACAGTAAGGCAGCAGGTGAGGCACGCTGATCTTTCCGCCCACCGACGAGATGTTCACGATTCGTCCTTGTCTCCGCCGTCGCATCTCCGGGAGCACGGCCATGGTCGCAAAGTACGGTCCCCAGAAATGCGTGTTGATGGAAGCGCGGAAGTCATCCATTGTCATCACCTCCAGCGGTCCTACCGTGATGGTTCCCGCATTGTTTACCAGTACGTCGACCGCCCCGAATTTCCTCTGGATCTGTTCCAGGGCAGCCTCCGCTTCTTCCCGCATGGTGATGTCGGTTT
>QIAI01000012.1 GCA_003224995.1 Acidobacteriota bacterium | reverse complement strand
CTTCTTCATCAGTCGGAAGCCAGCCCACAATGCGGCGACGACAAGAACAATCATGAGGACACCGATCATGGAATGACAGTACTGCGCTATGCTGTAATTGTCGAGCACAGAAGTGCATGCACGCACCCACGAGAACGAACATTGCCTGTTCTCGAGGCCGCTCACATCAAGCCATATGCAGCCCTTTCTGCTCAAAATTCTACGATATCGAAGCCAGAAACATTTCGCCATCGACAAGAGAACATGCACGCAAATAGCAGCGTTATCTTCAATTGCTGCTATTCGACGAACTAGAGCAAGTTCTGCTGACGGCCGATCAGCAGAGTGCGCTTTCGCACCGAGCATAGATCGCGTCTTTGCTGGATCCAGTCAAGCCGGACCAAGTAATTCTTAGCTTCCCCAAATCACAAAGTTCGCACCTGCGTTCGTGATCCATTCATAAGCACTGGTTACAAGGGCTTGTACCTTACCGCTGAATAGAATCGAAGAGCATTTGAACCCGGGTTGCACTACCACAACGCGGTAGTCCCATTCGTTACTGCGGAAATTGTTGGCGAGGCTTTTAACAAATGTACGAGCGCCTCTTACCAGTTGAGAACCGCGTCCAGCAGCGTCAGTACGATCGTACAAGTCCTCCACTAGTTTCTTGGTCGCCACCCAACTGGCACTTCGGATAGCCTGGCCTAAGACTTCGTAGGCTTCGGCAACACGGTCGCTGGGGCTAGTACCCTTCATGCCCTTGCAATGGTAGAACCAGACAGACCGGCGCCCTTGATCCTTCCAAACGACGATGAAGTCCGCTATTTCTCCCGATCCGTGGTCCTTCACGATTATTTCGGAAGTTGTCGAAGCCATTAGTTCTCCTTGAAGCCAATCGTGGATCGTTTTTAAGCTAGTTTTCGGGTGCTGGGTCTCAGCCCTCTTGTCGCACCCGTGCCATGAAGGCACATATGTGCTCGCCTTCGGTAAGGGGCCCGGACTGCCCGACGGCGTAGCAAACTGGCGCCTGACGACAACACCGCCTCCAGGCATTACAAAAGTCGGTGGGAACCTCGTAAGGAAGTCGGTCAATTATCCCTCAAACACCTCGAGTCGAGTAGCTCGACGTGAATCTCGAGCGTTCTCTCGTCTCCGAGTTCCCACAGAAATAAGCTCGCGGCCGAGTACCTGAATACGATGCCTGGCGACGACGAGTGAAAATTGAATTGGCATTCAAGCACTCCTGTATGCATTCTTGAATGCTGTAATAGTTAAGGCGAGAATATAGTCATTGCCGCGACCCTGTCACCAAACGGGGGTTGCGGGGCTTGCTGCTTCTGCCGCTGCGAGCCTCCCCAAATCCGCACGTTTTTCCGCCCAAATCGACCAGATTGGGATTGACTCGCCAGTGAAGCAGACTAGCTTTCTTGGGCACGAATCGCGCGCTGCTAAAGGGGTCGGGTCACTTCGGCTGACGCTCTTGGATGGACTGTAGTTCAGCCGATAAATTGTCGCATCGAGTCTGATCTTCTTTGGTGGCAGGTGGATAGGTCTTGCAATTGTCATATTCCCTGGCGGCTTCTTCGCCCAGTGTCAAGCGAAGTGTTTCGGTTTCGCGGCGCAATATTTCTGCATCGAGACGTGCCTTGCTGTCGGCCGCCGCTTGCTTCAATTCTTCTTGATGATGGGCGTTTTCACGTTGCAGGGCCTCTTCATTTTCTCGATGCCAGAGGTACGCCGTAATGCAAACCATGATCGCTAGAAACGCCCCAACATACTTCATGGCTGAGCCTAGAGGTCTTACTAACTACTTCGGGCCTGCTCGTCCTGGAAACGCATCCTCAATCTGAATAACGTCAATCATCTATTGAAGCATCTGGCCGGCACTCGTGCTTTACGAACTGTTGCCTAATGCTCTCTAATGCATCCTCAACGGTTTCGGCTCTCGCAGGTACTTTGAAATGGCTACCGCAAGAAGTGCACTCACCGACTGTAGGAGCCGTGTCAAGCCATTCGACTAGCCTGAGATTCAACATGCACACCGCCCTGCGTTGCAGGTTAGTGTCTACAAAGGGGAGTACACATGTGAAATGCTCCATCTCCTTGCGTGCGTCGTCTACATTCGTATGGTCCGAAGTGCGTCCACAAGTTGCGCAGAACCACTCATTAAGGCCAGAATTCCATCGCATGTCGGTATGCTGTTGCTTTAGGCTGCCCGACATCTGATGTTTCTCCCCTTCGGTTTTCCTTCCTTGAGAAGCTTCGCTTAGCAAAAGCGCAGAGAGCCTTTTCGGTGTGAATCGAACGCCTACTGAATCGCGCTACCAACCTGAGAGAAAACAGTACTGGCGTTCAACCCAATCATGCGCACCATGCCCATCACGATCACGAGGACGACCGCCAACATAATCGCGTACTCAGCCACGTCTTGTCCGTCTGCGTTGTCGAGAAGCTGGCGCATGTTACCCCTACCAGTCTGTTTCGTCCTCGCGGGGAGTTGAGGGAGCGCTTGATCAGCAGAATGGATTCTCGACGGAATATTCACGAACAGGAATGGCTAGGATGTGGGGGGGCACAAGAGTACCTCCTCGTCTGTAGGACATCCGACAGACGCTCGGCGTCCTTCTCTCTTTGCAAATAGGCCCATCGAAAGCACACCTGAAAGATGCAGCGGCACCATGAGCGGTAGACCGCTGATCGTGATCCAACCTGTGAAGGGCGCTAGAGCAACTAACGTGCGTAACTCAGGGTGAGGTTTGCCCTTAAATCAGAAGGGAGCGCCCCATGTCAGACGATCCGAAAAAGAAACAGAACGAGGGAACCGGTTCAAGCGGACAAACCGGTCAACAATCAGGACAAAAACCGGGACAGGAATCCGAGCAACCCCGGGATGTTTCCAATGAGTCGCAGAAACGACGCTCGCAAGGCGGAAGCGAAAGCGACCAGGACCGCGAGCAAAACGAACAGGGCGGTCAGCGCCGCGCTTCTTAAATAATGACCGTGCCCGCCGGAGGGATCCTCAGCAGGATCTCTTCGGCGAATTCCCATTCCAAACAGTTCCGGAGACAAACATCCCGGATGAAGGACACAAGACCTATATCTTGATGAATTAAGAGACCTATATAACGCGGGAATCAACTACTGAAAGCTTCACCGAAAATAGCGAAGGCTGTATCTTCCGAAGGGCTTCGTCAAGGATTTGGAGAACACCTTGAGCAGACGCGGGGCCACGTTGAGCGTCTCGAGGCACTCAATAAAGCCCTATCGGCGCTTGGATCAACGACGCATCGCAGTGCGAGAAGAATTTCCGCCGTCGGTCGGCGCGGATTGCCGCCGCACGACGCGCCCGTTGGGCGAGGGCCAAGGGCAAGAAGGTCGTCACGATTGCTTTTAGGAAGCGACGCAAAATGTCAGCCAGCGCCATCGCTCGAATCCGAGCGGCGCAAAAGGCTCGTTGGGCGAAGTGGCGAAAAGAACGGAAGACGGCGTAAATTCTTCCGAGAATTCGCTTAGAGGCGTATCTCTGCTTGAAAAGATTTGGCTTTTTCGCTGGCGGTAAGCTTTGCTTCCGGACGTGGTGCGCCTCCGCTTAAGCGCCCGTTTTCCCCGACTGGCCACGTTCGTGATTCACGAGAGCACAGACGGTTCGGGCAGCACTCGCCGGTGCCGCCTCGAATGTGAACCCATTGATGGACCAGCTCCAATGGTCCAGCAGCACTGTGCCTGCAATATAGATTGCCCCATCTGGGATCTCAGAGCTGTGAGACAAAGTAAGTCCGTGGCATTCTGGTGCCGTAGCAAAGACCCTATCGAAATCCAATTCGTCGAACGCGGCCCCAATCGTATTGAGCACGATAAGGCGCTGCTTAGGCGCGAGAAAGCTTTTCAGAGCGTTAGGAATGGGATGCCAGCTGACTACAGAAACGACTATGATGATGATGAACAGAGCACCGAATGAAAGGGCGCGGCGACATTTTGTTTTGAAACTTGTTGTCAGACATGGCTGCCTCGAATGAGGGTAGTATTTTTCAGGTCCGGACGAGGACTCTACTCTCGTTTTCCCGATGCTTCAGATCGTAAGTGATGGGCGGGTGCATCGGCCAGAGTACCGAGGTGGTAGGTGCTTCGCCTTACGCTGTGCGCGCGGAGTTCTAGTTTCAGTTGACTTCTGCGGACACAGAAAACCGCTCACCCGCCATTGATCGCCCGTAGCCACACTATTTCGCCTTAGCGTTTGCTGTCGTAGTGAAGTTGATTGCTGTCTCGGCATGGATCAGAGCCTCTTCCTTACCCGTTGCAGCGGCAACTCCGGTGCCAGCTCCGGCACCCACGGCCGTTCCGATCAGAGCTCCCTTGCCACCACCGGCCAATCCACCGATGAGCGCACCGGCTGCGGCACCGCCACCTATTTTGGTTACGTTGCTTTTCGTGTGGCTCTTACCCTTAGCACCAAAGCCGCTGGTTGAGACCGCGAGAGTTTTGCCATCCCTGAGCTGAATCGAGGTGAGCCGGATGGTGACCTGTCCAGGGGCGTGCAACCGTCCACTTGGCTTGGCATAAGTGACCTTGCCTTTCGCCGGAGCGCCAGCCTTCGCGATGGTCTTACCATTGACTACCAGATCTTTCACCAAATTGGCACGAAATGATTGCCCGACACGGGCACTGGCAGAATTGATTTGCGAGTCCGTACGAACGGTGATGCGAGTTCCGGCAGGCACGGTTTGCGCCAACGCCGACATTCCAAGGGCGAGTAGAAGAACGATAGTTTTCCCCAACCT
>QIAI01000011.1 GCA_003224995.1 Acidobacteriota bacterium | reverse complement strand
TCATCTTCCGAGGCTATCTGCAAGGACAATTCACTGCCTGGACCGGCAGCGCCTATGCGGGGCTCGTTTTGCAGGCACTGGTATTTGGCTTGGCACACGGATATCAGGGCGCGAGATTGATGACCGTCATCGCGGTGTTCGGCTGCTTGTTTGGATTGCTTGCCCAATGGCGGCAAAGCCTGCGACCTGGAATGATCGCTCACTTCCTGCAGGATGCCAGCGCAGTATTGCTAACTTTGCACCGGTAAGAGCACGGTTTTGTTATTAGGAATGAGAACTATCAATTCCAGAACTTCTCGGCGTCCTCTGCGGCCATTCTCGGCGCTCTCCGCGGTTTAAGATTCATCCCACCGAAGCAAGCTTAGAGCTTTTGCACTCGATGGCACTAAGCATTCTCGAGAGCTCTTTAAGTTCCCGCGTGATTTCTTCATGCGCCTACCCCTGGAGAACCTCGTCAATCTGGACGAAGGGCTGGCTATTGGTGTAGTTGGGAATGTCAGCCAGAATCTTCGCCCCGTGCTCGGCGAAGACCGCTTTGAACTGCTCTGCCGACTCAATGAAGATCGTGGCCACGCAGATAAATGCCGCCCGCGAGCCTGAGACGGAGGCAATGCCCCGACGAACTTCAATCTTCTGTCCCACTAACCCGGCAACCCACGGCACATGCTTGGCGAGGTAATAATCGAAATCAAATTTCGTGTCGGCTGCATTTGGATAAAGCACAGTCACGCGTTGCATGCCGTGTTCCTCCTGCGATTTCATTCCGGGGAATCCTATGCTCTCTCTTGGCCGCTCGCAATCGCTATAAGCGAGCGAAAACTTCTTTTGCCGCGATCACCGTGTTGCAGTGAATCGTGACCGTGTCGTCAATCTTCTGCGCATAACCGCCCGCCAGCGTCACCATGATGGGAATATCCCGCGCTCGCGCCACGCGAAACACCAGTTCGTCGCGCTTCTTCAATCCTTCCATTGTCAGGCTCAGTCCACCTAACTGGTCTTCCCGGTAAGGATCGGCTCCCGCGACGTAGCACAGCAAATCCGGTTCAAACTGCCGCAATCCCGAACTGAGCGCATTATCGAGCCACGCCAGGTAATCGTCGTCCCCGATCTCATCGGGCAGGTCGACATCAATCGAAGACGGAGGTTTCCACGCCGGATAGTTGTTTTCCTGGTGCAGCGAAATCGTGAATACGTCTCCGGCATGCGCGTTGCGAACCTTCGCCGGACTTGATCTCGGAATCGTGCTTCCTCCCGCCGAAGGCAGCGGGCTCGACGGCACCCGAACTCCGGCGAAAATTGCAGCCGTTCCGTTGCCGTGATGCACGTCGCAATCGAGCGTCATCGCGGTCCGGATCTTGTCGTCCCGCTGCATGCGCCGGATCGCCACCGCCACATCGTGAATCATGCAGAAGCCTTCGCCGTGATCCGGAAAGGCATGGTGGAATCCCCCGCCGATGTTGATTGCCATCCGATCGTTAAGAGCATGGTCGGCCGCCAGAATCGATCCCCCCGCCGAAAGCCAGAATGCCCGCACCAACTCCGGCGAGTAAGGAATCTCCATCTCCAGTTCTTCGCGCGCCGAAAGCGTGCCCGTCTTCAGCTTCTGCACGTACTGCGGCGTGTGCACCAGCAGAATGTCCCGGTCAGAAGCCGGACGCGGCGCGATAAAGTCCTTCACTTCGGCCACCCCCGTCTCAATCAGTTTCTTGTGGATGCGCTGGTACTTCTCGGCAGGGAAGACGTGCGAGCCGATGGGGAGATAGTAGTCGTCACTGTAGACGAGCTTGAAAGGCAGCATTCAGCACTCAGCAATCAGCACCCAGTCAAGCGAGCGCACGAAACGCATTATGATACGCGCTGTCGTAAAAGGACGTCAGATGGATACTGGTATTCGAATTTACTTCCTTCGCTGGGGGGCGGTGTTTGCCGGAGGCACCGCTGCCCGGCGCAACGGCACAATTGCGCCCTTCGAAGGATCGGCCGCCGCCGTCGCCCGCGCCAGCACTTCCTGCTGGATGTACTTCACGAAATCCTGAATCTGCCGCTGCATTTCCTCCATCCGCTCGCGCATTTGGAGAATGATCGCAATCCCGCTGATGTTCACGCCCAAGTCCCGCGCCAGCGACAGGATGAATTCCAGCCGCAGCAGGTCCTCATCGGTATAAAGCCGCGTGTTGCCCTCGGTACGCGACGGCTTCAACAGCCCTTCCCGCTCATACAGCCGCAAGGTCTGCGGATGGATGCCATACATCTCGGCCACCGCCGAAATCATGTAGGCGCCTTTGGATTTGCGCTTGGTCATAGGACCCTAGCCCCACCACGAAGGGAAGCGGAAACGGAATCGTTATTAGGAATGAAAACCATCGATTCCAGAATTTCTCCCCGTTCCTCCGCAGCCGTTCTCTTGGGCTCTCTGCCAGTTTAAGATTCGTCCCAAAGAAAATGAAATAGAAGTAAAACCGCAAAATTCCAGAATCTCTCCGCGTGCTCTGCGGCCGTTCTCCGCGCTCTCTGCGGTTTAAGATTTGTTCCAAACCAAAGAACATCGCACCGAAGCTAGCAAGGAATATAGCACTACGCAGAGACCGCTCCCCCCGAAAGGGCAGCCACAGAAAGGGAATCAAGTGCAGAAAATAAAGCCGCAAATCCCGCCAGTTCCCCAAAAATCTGCGGAAATCAGCGAAATCTGCGGCCGAGATTATGCGACAGCCTGAGGCTTCTCCGCCGTCCAGCCTTCCGGCTTGATCGCATGATTGAGCAGGTAAGCCACGACCCCCGCCCCGATCAGGATCATTCCGAACGCGAACGAACTCATCCCAAACACCGTCTCATGCTCGCTGCGGAAGATCGAGAAACCCAGCAGCAGCATGGGCGCGATCCCGATCGCAATCGCGCCAAACAACCCGCCCGGCACCCGGAAAGGTCGCGGCAGTTCCGGCTCGCGCACGCGCAGATAGACCAGTGCCGCAAACTCCAATCCGAGACTGGCCCCATACAGGAGGATGTCAATCGTGACCAGCCGCTCGAAGCCTAACCCGAGACAGCAAGCCCAGCCGATTGCCAGAACCGAAATCGCCACCCACGGCGCCCGAGTCTTGGGATGCAGCTTGCTAAAAACTCGCGGCAGCATGCCATCCTGCGCCATCGCCAATGGCAATCGCGAGTAGCTCATCACCAGCGCATTGAACATGCCGAACGCGCTGATCATGCCACCTGCTACCAGCGCCACCCTCAGCAGGGGACCCCCCAGCAGACCCGCAATCTCCGCCCACGAGCCCGTCTCCCACGCGCTCGGCGCCAGTCCGCTCAGCCGCATCGCCGCAACTGGAACAACGTAGGTCAGCGAGACGATCACCACCGCCGCCAACATCGCCCGCGGGTAAGTCCGTTGCGGACGCTCCACTTCCTCCGCGATCGTCGAGGCATTGTCCCAGCCCATGTAATTCCACATGGCGATGAGCAGCCCGCCGACGATGTCAACGGATGAGGTCGTCGGTTTGGTGACCGCATTGGCCAAGGCGCCCATCTTGAACGGCGCCAGGCCGGCGATCACCAGAAAAGGCGCCGACAAGGCGAAGAACAGCCACAGCGAAGTGGTCGAAACCACCTTCACCCCGGCAATATTAAGGATCGCGCAGGTCACCACCACGGCGAGTCCGACCATCACCCCGCGATGTCCTTCCTGAAACCACGGGAACATGCGGGTCATGTAGACCACGAACAATGTGGGATAGATCGCCATGTCGAAAATCGACGCCACCAGCGAGAGCCACGCTTCCTGAAAGCCCCAGAAATTTCCCATCGCGCGGCGCACCCATGCGTAGTAGCCGCCTTCCGCGGGCAGTGCGCTCGACAGCTCGCCAATCATGAACGCCGTGGGCAAGCTCCACAGGATAGGAGTGAGCAACAGAATGAGGATGGCTCGACCATACCCGGCTCCGTGCACGATGTCTTCCGTGCCGTAAGTGCCGCCCGAGACCATAAAAAAGGTCGCGGCGACTAGGGGCCACAAGGTGAGCCTGCCGAATTTCTTATTCCGGGGTAGAACAGAGAGTTGCCTGGACGACGATCGGGTGGGCGCGCTAGCTGTTGCCAATTTCTATGGCTTCCTCCTCAAAGCGACTCACTCTCACCACCGCGTCTCCTGGTTCACCGGAAAAAGATGTAACGCGGCTCCCGGGTGCTGTGCGATTCCCGGGCATTTCGGCGAAGTTAGTTCGCAGCACAGAGAATACGGCAATTTAGATGCGACACAATAATTATTTCGATTATTTTTTTGCGAAAGTCACAGTACGGAGGTAATCACGGTTCACGGAGGGGCAGACGCCCTCGTCTGCCCGGTCGAGCGAAGCTCGACATGTCGCAGTTCGCCTCCAGTATCTTCCCGAGACCCCGGTCGTCGTCTCGCCGAAGGCTCGTCGCCAACACTCAAGCTCAATCATCCTGAACACAAGCTCTGTCATCCTGAACAAGAGCTCTGTCATCCTGATTTAGGTTCTGTCATCCTGAGCGGAGCGAGGCCGCAGCCGAGCGAAGTCGAAGGACCGCATGCAGGCGGGTGGCATCCGCGCCTTGTCAGGGCAATTTCCACGACGAATTGCTGCTGATCGGCGGTGGAAACGGATGTTGATCCCGTGGTTCGTGCTGCTGAGTGCTGAGGGCGGGCGCCGACGCTACTCGGCGCTGCTCGGACGAGGGTGCCATCTGAATTGCGTCTCGTTCGGATCGGGAGAGCGGTGGATGGCAGTACCGACGAACATGGCTGTATCGGCGCTTGACTCAATTGCCCGCCTCAAGCATTCGAGGTATAAATTTCCAATCTCGTCCCCACAAAAGGAGACAACTCATGAAGCCAATCCCGACCCTGGTGCTCTGCCTCGGCTTCGCCTTCCTTCTGGCGCAAGCCGCCCCCCAAAACATCTTTTCCCCCGACCAAATCAAGTGGGGACAGGCTCCCGCGTTCATGGCACCCGGCGCCAGCCTGGCGGTGCTTGAAGGCAACCCCATGGCAAAGTCCGGCGACTTCACCATCCGCCTCAAAATGCCCGACGGCTACAAGATCGCCCCGCACTGGCATCCCAACCGGGAA
>QIAI01000707.1 GCA_003224995.1 Acidobacteriota bacterium | reverse complement strand
GCCGGCTTCGGGAACTTCCTGGGTGTACTCGTCGGAAATGCAGGCGTCGCGTTGCTCGTAGGCGGTGGAATCGGAGGCGGTCCACCAATCTTTGAGGTTGCCCGCGGCGTCGAATTTGCGGCCCTGATCATCGTAACCATGAATAGTCTCGTGGCCAATCACAGCTCCGATGGCGCCGTAGTTGGCAGCGTCGGGCAGGTTGGGGTCAAAGAACGGGGGCTGGAGGATGCCCGCCGGGAAGTTGATGGTGTTGGTTTGCGGATCCTCGTAAGCATTGACGGTGGGCGGTGTCATGCCCCAGCGATAACGGTCGACCGGCTTCCCGATTTCCCCGATGCGGCGTTCGATTTCGAAGCGGCTGGCGCGTTGCACATTGCCGAGGTAGTTATCGCGCTTGATTTCCAGGGTGGAATAGTCTTGCCAGTGGTTGGGATAGGCGATCTTGTCGACTTGCGCGGCGAGCTTGATCTGAGCTTTCTTCTTAGTTTCGGCGGACATCCAGTCAGCCGCGTCGATTTCACGACCGAGAGCACCCTTCAGGGATTTCACGAGCTGCAGCATCTTCTCTTTGCCCGCGGGTGGGAAGTAGCGGGCAACATAGGCTTGGCCGACCGCGTCGCCGAGGTCGGTGTCGGCAAAGATAGAGCAACGACGCCAGCGCGGCTGGATTTCTTTGGCGCCGGATAGAGTCCGTCCATAGAAGTTAAAGCTCTCTTCCACGAAAGGCTGAGAGAGGGAAGAAGCGGACAGGTGTAAGAGGGTATAGCGCAGGTAGGCGCGCCAATGGTCGACGGGTTCGGAGGCGACGAGCTTCTCGACGCCACGGAAGAAGTCAGGAGCGGTCACCAGGTATTGCGGAGCCACGGGAGTGTGCATGGCGGCAAAGTAGCGAGGCCAGTTGAACGATGGAGTGAGGGCCTGCAACTGCTTGGCGGTTAGCTTGTGATTGAGGTTCTTGGGATCGCGGCGAACGACGATATCCATGGCAGCCTTGGCGAGGGCTGTTTCCATGCTGAGTACAGCTGCGGCATCGACTTCAGCCTGCTGCCTGGATTCACCGCTGAGCACCAGCATGGCGGCGACATGGGTGCGGTACTTCTCGCGGATTTGTTTCGATTTCTCGTCGTCGTTGAGATAGAACTCGCGGGAGGGCATGTTCATGCCGGACTGATCGAGCACGCCAATATTCATACTGGCGTCGTCGAAGTCAGGCCCGTTGTAGATGCCGAACAGGAAGCCCTGATACTGGGCCTCGATGAAATTCAAGTTAGCGGGGCGAACGATCTGCTGGAGGTGAGCGACCAGTTCAGGTAACTGGGAGTTCTCTTTGAGGACGGTGATGCGGTCGAGGTCTTGCTTCAGCGGGGTCAGCCCAGCCTTGTTGATGGCGGCTTCGTCCATGCACGCAGCGTAGTGGTCGCCCGCTTTCTGATCTGCGGTGCTCCGGGGTGAGGACGGTTGGGCGACTTGTTGCAGAGTGTTGTGAATGGCCGCGATATTCCAGATGGCGAGCTTGTTGAACGTGCCCCAGCCAGCCTGGTCGGGAGGAATGGGATTCGCTTTGATCCACTTGCTGCAGGCGTACTGGTAGAAGTCGTTGCAAGGATCAAGGGACTTGTCGACCTGATCTGGGCTGAAATGCTCGAGATCGGGCATGGTGGTGTCGTTAGAAGGGGAAGGTTGGGCGAAAGTCATGAGTGCGGACAGAAGAATGATCAACAGGGTGCACAGGCGCATCGGAGAACTCCAATGGAAATGACGCAAGGGAAGTAGACGAAGTAATCACAGAATGGTAACAGGAGAAACGGGGGGTTTGTGGGTTGCGGGCTGGAGTCGGCGATGGGAGCGTGATTTGGAGCCCCTTGCCTGGGAGACAGGGCCAAGTAGTTGATTCATGACTGGTTTTATCCTGGGTTCCAAGGCGGAAAGCCAGAAGGGCTGGGTGGACCCCTCTCCTAGACGGAAATTTTGGTGGGCGTAGCCTAAACGTAACGTTCCTAAATCGAGGAAACCGCATCATACTCTGTAGATGGATGTACAGAGTTGGTTGTCTGAATTTTTACGGCCGGTGGCGTGGGGAACCGGTGGAGTTCTGGCGGTGATCGCGATTCTGGGCCTGCGGATGCCGCGGCGCTCGAAGGTCGAATCCCGACCCGCACGTCCTCGCTAAGCCTCTATTGTTGTCGTTTGTAGAGAACTTCGGATAGGTCCGCCCGTTGTCCTTTCGTGGTTTCAAAATCACAGTTGCAACTATTTGAGGGCGGTCCCGCTTTGGCGGAGTACTGCATGCCTTCATACGCGGAGGTACCCCAATCAAGCAACCACGTCTCTGGAGCTTGTAGCCTCGAATGATCCGAATTATTCCCAAAGATACTAGTTTTTTCGAGATGTTCGCCGCTATGGCGAACAACTTAATTGCAGCCGCCCGGGCTTTGGTCGATCTGTTCGCCGACTATCAGAATGTGGAGATGAAGATTGGTGAAATCCGGCGGATCGAGCACGAGGGCGATGAAATGACGCACTCGATCATGCGGAAGCTGAACCAGACGTTCATCACCCCGTTCGACCGGGAGGACATTCATAAGCTGGCATCGTCATTGGACGACGTAGTGGACTTCATTAACGCGGCGACTGCGCGCATCCTAATGTACCGGATTACGGATCCGCCGGCAGAGGCCGGGCAACTGGCGCAGCTCATCCTGGCGCAATGTGAGGAGCTGGAGAAAGCCGTCACCCACCTGCAGAAAAGCGACGATGTTCTGAAACATTGCGTGGAGATCAATCGCCTGGAGAACGAAGCTGACCAAGTTTCGCGAGTGGCGATCGCGCGGCTCTTCGATCATGAGACCAATCCGATCACGCTGATCAAGATCAAGGAACTGCTGGAGTTCCTGGAAACTGCAACCGATAAGGCAGAGGATGTTGCCGATGTGCTGGAGACGGTGGTCCTAAAAAATGCCTGAGAAACGGTCAAATCCAGGCCTGATCTCGACGGCTGAGCCCGCAGGCAATTCGGCATGCCTAGAGACTCGCGAGAATCCGAGCCTTTTCAATGCAGCACAGGAAGCTAACGGGTGAGTTCGAACCTTCTGCTTCTCCTCGTCACGATTTTTGTCGCGCTGGCCTTCGATTTTCTGAACGGATTTCATGACGCCGCCAACAGCATCGCGACGGTGGTGTCCACCCGAGTGTTATCCCCCAAGCTGGCCGTAGTATGGGCGGCTTTCTTCAACTTTGTAGCAGCGTTTCTCCTGGGTACGGCGGTCGCGAAGACGATCGGCAAGGGCATGGTGCCTTGGGGCGATTGTCTGGGACTTGCTGACATGGTGGTGGGCGCTGCCGACGTCGTCGTCGCATGCCCTGATCGGCGGTTATGCCGGCGCCGCGATCATGCGTTCGGGGTTTCACGTCATCATTATTGAAGGCTGGTACAAGACGCTTATTTTTATCGTGGTAGCGCCCATCATGGGGCTGGTGTTGGGCTTCTCCTTTATGGTCGCGATTTTCTGGCTGCTGCGCGATAAGCCTCCGCAACGCATCGATAAATGGTTCCGCAAGCTGCAACTCCTCTCGGCAGCAGGGTACAGCCTGGGGCACGGCGGAAACGATGCTCAAAAGACAATGGGGATTGTCGCCGGGGCGCTGTACAGCGCGAAGGTCATGAGTGCTGCGGATATGGCTCACAACTGGGGCCGCTTCCATTGGCCGATCATTCTGGCGGCGCATACCGCGATCGCGTTGGGAACCTATTTCGGCGGGTGGAGAATTGTGCACACCATGGGTTCCCGGATTACCAAGCTGAAGCCGGTGGGAGGATTCTGCGCAGAAACGGCGGGCGCGATTACCTTGTTTGCAACGGCACTGGCGGGAATTCCGGTGAGTACGACACACACGATCACCGGGGCGATTATCGGGGTGGGAGCGACGAACCGGCTATCCGCGGTGCGTTGGGGCATCGCGCGACGCATTGTGTGGGCGTGGGTTTTTACGATTCCGGCCTCAGCACTGGTGGCTGCGGTGGTGTTTGCCCTGGTGCGGTGGGTGCATCCGGGGGCGTGAGCAGTTTCGAGTTTCAGGTTTCGAGTTTCGAGTTGATGTGAGGATGCGGGACCTGTTCTCGTCGACTAACGCGTGCACTGCACACTTGAAACCAGAAACTGGAAACTGCTCCTACGGATCCCAGACGGCGCTTCCAAAGCCGGCTTTCCGGGCGTTTTCCTGCATTTGTTCGAGATCGCGTTTCTGCTCTTCGTATTGGCTTTTCAGCCGTTCCACTTCCTGCTGCTTCTGAGCTTGCCGCTTGTTATATTCGACGCCGTTGCGGTAGGCGTTTGCTTCCACGAAATGGATGGAGCCATTGAGCTTGTCCATCTGAGTCTTGAGATCAGCGACCGCAGCCTTGCGCTGGGCGATTTCGGCCTTATAGGCGTCCCCGGTTTTCAGGACATCGCCGGCAGGATGTTGGACGTCTGCTTCGTCATGAGGACCGCCATTGTGCTCGGCATCGGAAGTGGTGGCTGAGGGAGATTCGGGAATCTCCTCATTGGTGACCACTTTTTTCGGCTTGGCGGTTTTCGACTGCTTCTCACGCTGTTTGCGGGCCAG
>QIAI01000010.1 GCA_003224995.1 Acidobacteriota bacterium | reverse complement strand
CTTTCGACAAACCGAGTGATTGGAAACTGGGGAGCGCAATCTACGTCCGTACCACTCAAGTTTCCCGTAATGCTGGCCGCGACGAAACCCGCGAAAGAACCATCTTCCAGGTGAACACCGTTCCCGCCGTTGCCGGTGATAATCGGGCCCAAAAAAACTGCTGAGCTATTGCCGCGAAGGATCATGCCGTCTCCGCCGCTGCCAGTGATCGTACCGCCGTTGAGCTGCACGGTGCTTATGCCAGCCCGAACGCCAACCGTGTTGTTGAGAAAACTGGAATTGGAAGCTGAGAAGTAGGCCGAGCTTAGATCTACTCCTTGAGCTGAATTGCCTTGGAAGATATCATTGCTACTTAGCACTTGCGAGCCAGTGCTCACGACTAACCCACTGGCCCCATTGTTCTGGATCACATTGCTTTCAAGAAAGGCATGCGACCCGCCTCCTACCCCTACGCCCATCCCTGCCGCGCTCTGAATCGTGTTTCCAGTCAGGTAGCAGACACTTGCGCTACCGCATTGAATTCCCTCAGCTCCCCCGTTGATGATGAATCCCCGCATGGTCACGCTGTGCGAGTCCTCAATATCCACGACCGATAAGGTTCCGTTGGAACGATCCGTGATCGATGCTCCATTCCTGGCAACCAGTGATAGTCGGTCCATGCTTTGAACCACTACGTTGTCTCGGCAGTTGCCGACCACAGTTATCGTATTCGGCCCTTTCGGATTGCTCTCCGCCAAAAGCTTCACGGCCTTGTGAATCGATTCTCTCCTATCACAGTTTACGGTTAGGTTCGTTGCTCGGGCGTACTGACCTGCGACCCCGATGCCCACCAGTAGAATCAACGCAAGAATTCGTGTTCTTTGCCTCATGGTGTTCTCCTCTTTTCTACCCTGCTGAAGTCCTTACTTGATGTAGCTTGTCGTCCACTCACATCACGACGCTCTCTTTGTGCAAATTTGGACGGGCATGACCTGTTGGTTTTTCTGCCTAGTACCGAAGAACAGGACACAAATCACGCGCTCATGGATACAACTCCGCCGTTGAGGGGAATTCAGCTCCTCCGATAACAAGCACTCTACCGTCCTGCAGGAGGGTCGTGGAATGTCCCGAATGTTCTGATTCCGTGAGAGCAGAAATGGAGAAGGAACCCGTGGACGGATGGTAGATTTCGGAGAATAGGCTTCCGCCACCCACGACCAGTACGGTTCCATTCGGGAGCAACGTCGATGTGTGCGCCCACCTCGCCACCTCCATGGATCCCGTTGCCAGGAAGGATCCGGTAGCAGGGTCGTAGATCTCGGCAGTGTCAACATCCGTTGTCAAGCTTCGGTGGTTCAGGCCGCCGGTCACGAGCACTTTCCCGTTCTGAAGCAGTGTTGCCGCGTGTCCAGCGCGAGCTGTCATCATGCTGCCCGTTGAAGAGAAGAGGCCAGTTAAGGGATCGTAGAGTTCCGCGGTTGCGACGGGATCAGACGAAGAAGTACTCAACCCACCGACAATGAGCACCTTGCCGCTGGCTAACAGAGTCGCAGTTTGCCCCACGCGGCCCGAAACCATGTTGCCTGTAGAGGTGAACACGCCGGTGGCTGGGTCATGAAGTTCGGCGGTAGCCAGGCCGTCGCCAAAGAAGGGGGGCTGGCCTCCCCCGGTTTTGCCGCCGCCGGCGATGAGCACCTTCCCATCATTCAAGAGCGTTGCCGTGTGTCCGCCGCGCTCCCCGACCATACTGCCGGTTGAGGTGAATGATCCATTGGAGGGGTTATAGAGTTCCGCACTCTTCAGCGCGGGAGAAGTGCCGTCGTTAAAGCACGCTGTCGAATCGAAAGAGAAACCCCCCGTCACCAAAACTTCTCCGTTCTGCAAACGCGTGGCGGTTTGAGCGTAGCGTCTATCCGCCATGCTTCCCGTCGAAGCAAAAGCCCCCAAGCCCGGATCGTACAATTCTGCTGAACTGCCGCCAGCATCGCAGTAGGCCTCAAAGACGTCACCCCCAGCGACCAGTACTTTTCCACCCACTAGTAACGTCGCGGTGTGAAATTCTCGACGGTTCTGAGGACGTCCGGTAGGAGAAAATGACGACGGCGTTGTGGTTACCAATACAGCTGCGGTAGCGCCATAGTTTGGGTTGGCGGACGATGTGGCCGCTACCGAATATGTCCCGGTTGAGGCGGGAGCTGTATACAACCCTGTGTTACTTATTGTTCCCCCGCCTGCTCCTTTAATCGTCCAGTCCACCTGGGTGCTGTTGAGCCCAACCACCATTGCGCTGAAAGTGCGACTCCCGCCTGGCAAGATAGCAATCGCACTTGGGGCAATCGAAAAGGAAACACTAGGAAGCGTCACCTCCGCCGTGGCCGATCTTCCTGGCACAGCTTTACTGGTAGCTGTGACGAAAAATGACTGTCCGTCGGGGCCGGCTGGGGCGGTATAGAGGCCGGTACTGTCAATGCTCCCCAGATTGGGAGGAACGCTCCAAGTTACGGTTCGATCACTCGGACCTGACACTTGCGCCACGAACTGTTGAGTCTCCCCCCGATAGAGAGTGGCCGTAGCGGGTGTGACCACTACGGTTGTGGGTGGAGGGGGTAGCGAAGGAGTCATCGGGGTGGTGGACGATCCACAAGCAGTTCCGGCTGACAGCGCGGCTAACAAAATAACGAACAGAAAAGTCCGAACGAGCTTGCTTCGATTCCGGCCGCCCAAGCCGTCTGCCGGGTGGTCGGGCTGAACGTCTGCGATGCAAGCCGTGGAGCGGGCAGACAGTCGAGTCAGCGTCGGACTATTTCGATTCGGACTAAATAACGAGGCGTGCATAGGACGCTCCTGTGTTCGATGTTCCTTGGCCGGTGTGCCGTCGGAGAAGTGAGCGACCCGGTCACACTCCCGCGAATCGCGAAAGAGGGCAATGGATCAGGCTTCAATTCTTCTTTAACTTTTCTTCAAGAGAGGGAAGCCGCTCAAAGGAGACAGATTATGTCCGCTCAATGCGGGTTTCTTTTGACCCGTTTCGCAGCCGCTGGTAATCTCGCGGTTGGCGGTGAGTGTTGTCCAGCCCGGTTTCCACAGCGCGTCGGCTAACATTTGGCCCTTTCGAAGCCGATTTGCATTCTGGCGAATTGCGAAAAGGCGGGGTAAGACTCCGCCTTCAGGCGCAGCCCTTCCAGCTGCTGGTAATGCTTCTGGAGCGTCCCGGCGAACTCGTCACACGGGAAGAGATTTGTCAGAAGCTTTGGTCGGCGGACACATTTGTCGACTTCGATCGCAGTCTGGGGACAGCGATCAACAAGATTCGTGAGGTTTTGCAGGATTCCGCCACGGAGCCTCGTTTTGTGGAGACGTTGCCCCGCCGTGGGTATCGCTTCATCGCGCCGGTCGTTCCCGTTGTCGAGCACTCGCCGGATGTATCGTCCCCACCGCCATTAGGGTCAACACCTAATAAAGAGGAGGCAGAGCATCGAAGCCCATTTTCGCGGGGGCTCGTCTGGGCTGGTGCCTCGGTTGTTCTTCTTCTTACTGCTCTAGTTGCCTGGTACGTGCTGCGCCCTCATCCAATCGACTCTATCGCGGTGCTGCCGCTCACCAGCCTTTCGACCGACCCAAGCCAGCAATTTCTCGCATACGGCGTGACTGACGAACTCACGACGAACCTCGCCCAGATCAATTCGCTCCGGGTGAGTTCACATACATCTTCCACTGCTTGCTCCGGTACCCAGAAGCCTGCGTCCCAGATGGCGCGTTGCCTGGGTGTCGAGAGCCTGGTGGAGGGCTCGGTGGCGAAATCCGGCGATAGGGTCCGCCTCACGGTTCAGCTCATTGATGCTGCTTCTGATCGTCATTTATGGGCACACACCTATGAGATACAAGCCAGCAATATCCTCACCGCCCAAGGAGAGTTGGCACGGGAGATTGCGCAGAGCATCTCGGCCGTAGTTACCCCGAAAGAGCGTGACCAACTCTCTCGCCCTCACCCCATGAAGCCGGAGGTCGCGGACCTCTATTTCAGAGGGTCCTACGCATTGACCAATCAGCATGCTGTTGAGGCAAGAGATCTTTTCAGCCAGGCGACACAGGTGGATCCGGATAGCGCCGAGGCATGGGCGGGCCTGGCTGACGCGCTCCACACAATGGCTGTGTTTGGCGATCGCCAAGCCTTTCCGCGAGCAAAGGACGCAGCCAACAAAGCGCTGGCAATCGACGGGTCGCAGGCGCAAGCGCTAATGGTGCTCGGCGTGGTTTCTGGCGCCGACTGGAACCCAACGGAATCGGAGAAATACTTCCGCCAAGCCATCGCCGCCCGCCCCAGTTATGCCAGGGCCCACGCGCTGTTCGGCGTTGTGCTGGCACATCGCAGGAAGTTTGACGAAGGCATCCAGCAGATCGAATTGGCAAGGCGTCTGGACCCTATCTCGGTAGAGACCAATGCTTTTGCCTGGCACGTCTATTTCTGCACTCGAAAGTATGATGAGGCCCTGGGTGTCATCCTCGCTGCCCGCGAAGCCGATCCCACGTTCGGGCCTGCCCATTGGCGCCTGTACGTGAGCCTGGAGCAGAAAGGTGAGTATCAGAAGGCTCTGGAAATGGCTGACCCCGGCAATCCCGAGGTCGCGGGCCTCCGTGCCGCGCTCGCCTCCGGGGGAGAGCGCGGCTACTGGCAGCAGAAGTTAAATAACATCCCGCTCGACAAACGCATTGGCGTCCACGCCGCTACCTGTTACATGCACTTGGGGATGCGAGAGGAAGCCCTCAAAGCGCTGGAAGCGTCGTACCAGATACGGGGCCGGGATGTGAGTCTCTGGCTCCCGATCCGCGAGGAATTTGATCCCCTACAGTCCGAACCACGCTTTCAGAAGATGCTTGAGGGTATGGGGATCCCCGTCGATAGCGGTTTTCCGCACCGTGGCAGTTAGCCAGAATTTATCCCACATCTCGCGACATCCCGTTCTATAGTAAGCACGGCGTGAGGGTGGAATACCGCCCGCCGAGAACCCGTCTGCCCCCTATCCGATCTCTCGCGCCGCACCAGAGGCCAAGGTACACAAGCGGAGAAGGTCTATGCGGAATCTGGGCCCTGTGGCGAAAGCCCACACGGGCGAATCGACGGTTCGGATGGCGGAATGTGTAGCGGCCGGTTTGGTCATTTGCTTGTTGCTCCTGTCTACGCTGACCGCACAGGCGCAGACGTTGAGCGGCATGCAAGGTACGGTGACCGATCAGGGCGGGTTACCGATTCCCGATGCTGAAATCACAATTACCAATACAGATACCGGCGT
>QIAI01000009.1 GCA_003224995.1 Acidobacteriota bacterium | reverse complement strand
ATGGGTTGACCTGCGAGCTTCGGACGTGAGGTCGCAACTCGCCGAGTTTGCCGCAAATCCAAAATTCATTGGTGTTCGTCACATTGTGCAAAGCGAACCCGACGATCGTTTTCTTCTTCGACCGGATTTTTTGCATGGCATTGCAGCCCTTGAAGAATGGGATTTGACCTATGACATCCTTATTTATCCGCGCCACCTGCCGATAGCAGCTGAGTTTGTGGCGCGCTTTCCCAATCAACGCTGCGTGCTCGATCACTTGGCAAAACCTCCAATCAGAAGCCACGAGATGCAATCCTGGGAAGCTGGAATTCGCGCTCTTGCCAAGCTCCCAAACGTGATGTGTAAGCTTTCGGGATTGGTCACAGAAGCAGATTGGAAGGAGTGGAGACCGGAGCACATCAGGCCTTTTCTTGACGTCGCTCTCGATGCCTTCGGTCCTGCACGACTCATGATTGGTTCGGATTGGCCGGTATGCACCGTCGCCGCTTCGTACGCTCGCGCGATGGGTCTGGTGAAAGATTATTTAAGCCGGTTTAGCAGCCAGGTCCAGGATGGCATTTTAGGTGGCAACGCCGAGAAGCTGTGGAACTTGGGAGTGAGGTCCCGCATGTTAAGGACGACGCTCGGAGAAGGTGCTTCCCACGTGGACTCGATTCGAAGTTAGTTCATACTTAGTTTGCACTGTGCCATGCAAGAGTGACGTTTCACCCAAAGCGGAAGTAAAGAACCTGCAGGATTTCATCTCCAAGAAAGGAGGAGTTTCCCTCTGAGCGCACAACCCGGGGTGAGCGAATTCGGTCTCGACGGGAAAACCGCGGTGATCACCGGCGCCGGCAGCGGTATCGGACGCGCCATCGCTCTCAAGTTCGCACAAAATCACGCGGTGATTCGAATCTTGGATGTGAACCAGAATGAGGCCGAAAGAGTTGCGAAGGAGATCGTGAGCGCTGGAGGATCGGCGACCGCGCACCAATGTGATGTCACTCGTCAGGCGCGCGTCGTTTCGACTTTTCAAGAGGTCGCAAAACAGAGCCGAATCGACATCTTGGTGAATAATGCCGGTGTCTCGCACATTGGGACTGTTGAGACTACAAGCGAAGCCGATTTCGATCGCGTTGTCAGTGTGAACGTGAAGGGTTATTACAACTGCATTTACGCCTCCATACCTGAGATGAAAGCGCACGGCGCGGGCGTCATTCTCAACCTGGCATCCATCGCGGGATCTGCCGGGTTGGCGGACCGCTTTGCCTATTCCACCAGCAAAGGCGCAGTGATTGCGATGACCTACTCGGTGGCTCGTGACTATCTGGCCTACAACATACGTTGCAACTGCATTTCGCCCGCCCGCGTGCACACTCCGTTTGTCGATGGATATCTGCGCAAGAATTATCCAGACCGGGAAAAGGAGATGTTTCATAAGTTGTCTGCAGCGCAGCCCATCGGCCGCATGGGGGAGCCTGAGGAAGTTGCCTCGCTGGCGCTTTTTCTATGTTCGGGCGCCGCGGCATTTATCACTGGCGTAGATTATCCGATTGACGGCGGCTTCATGAATTTGCACGGTTAATCCAAGCAATGGACCTTAAACTCAATGACAGAGTTGTCCTGGTAACCGGCGGCGCCAAAGGCATTGGCGAAGCGATTGTTCGCACGCTAGCGGCAGAAGGTGCATCGCCGGTCATCATCGATCGCGACCTCGAAGCGGGCAGTCGTCTGTACAACGAGATTCCCGGAAGTCAGTTGGTCATTGTCGATCTCTCGTGTGCGGAAAACTGCGAGACAGCAGTTCAGAACGCAATCGAAAAACACCACCGCGTCGATGCTCTGGTCAACAATGCGGGAGTAAACGACAAGGTCGGACTCGAGCACGGCAGCCCGCAAGAGTATATTGCGTCCCTCGAGCGCAATCTGCTGCACTACTACAACATGGCCCATTACGCCCTGCCGCAACTTAAGAAATCGCGCGGCTGCATCGTGAACATCGCCTCGAAAACGGCGGTCACCGGCCAGGGCGGAACCTCAGGCTATGCCTCGGCCAAAGGCGCAATTCTTGCGTTAACTCGTGAGTGGGCTGCAGAACTCCTCGATTACGGAATTCGCGTGAATAGCATTGTCCCGGCCGAAGTGATGACGCCTCTTTACCAGCAATGGCTGCATACGTTTCCCGATCCACAACGGAAGCTGCAAACCATTCTGGGCAAAATTCCACTCCAAAAGAGAATGACCGAACCCGCCGAAATCGCCGCAATGGTAGCATTTCTCATTTCACCGCGGGCGGGTCACGTCACCGGTCAACACCTGTTTGTCGATGGCGGCTACGTGCACCTCGACCGTGCACTGACATAAATTGCATCTGCAAAAATGACAGCTTCCGAAGCGGGCTCTTTTCGGGTCATGGTCATCACCGGCGGAGGGATCTTCACTCTGCCGATGGGTTTCATCGCTCAACGGGTTCAAAGTCTCGCGGCAGCTTACATCGTGCTCTTGGGCGCGTACGTGTTCATTGCTTACTACAGTTTCCTCGGATCGCAAGTTCGCGCAACCGGCGCATCGGACGTCCTGCCGTGAGCCGCCGTTTTTGCTTCACGCTCGATCTGAAAAGTGATCCCAGCCTGATCGCCGAATACCGGAAATATCACGCCAAAATCTGGCCGGAGATCACGGAGAGCATCAAAAGCGCCGGCATCGTAGACACTGAGATCTACCTGCTCGGTACGCGCATGTTCATGGTCATGGAAGTCGATGAGAGTTTCTCATTCGAAAGGAAAACCGAAGCCGATCGGCAGAATCCAACGGTGGTCGCATGGGAAAAGCTGATGTGGAAGTTTCAGCAGCCATTGCCGGAAGCCAAGCCCGGTGAGAAATGGCTGCCTATGGAAAGAATCTTCAAGCTGGAACGTTAAGTGTTGGGGAGGTGAGCGCTTAATCTCAAGAGCGCGCTCATATTTGCTTGGCAGGCGCTCTAACCAACTGAGCTAACCGCCCCTCGCACACCTGGTTCGTTGTGAGCCGTGAGCGCCGGCTCGCCCAACATTTACGGGCATCCGTGCAAAGCGCGCCGTTTGTGAGGATACGCGGCACTCAAAAGAGCGGTCAAACATTCGTCTCCAGCGCACTGCTGCGCGCACGTCATTCTACCCTTGCCCTTGCCTGCTACACTGCTCGCGTGCGCCGTCTGATTATCAATGCGGACGACTTCGGACTGACCTACGGCATCAATCGCGCGATTGTCGAAGCACATCAGCATGGCATCGTCACCTCGGCCACGCTCATGGCGAACTCTTCGGCATTCACCGAGGCGATCGAGTTGGCGAAATCCCAAGTTTCTTTGAGCACGGGATGTCACGTGGTGTTGCTGGATGGCAAGCCCCTGCTGGATCCGGCCCGTCTGCCTTCGCTGGTCGACACGAAAGACGGAAACGCATTTCGCAACGGGATCAGCGGATTTGCCCTGCGCGCCCTCTCAGGACGCATCGATTCCGATCAAGTCGAGGACGAAACGACGGCGCAGATTCGCAAGCTGCAGTCGCATGCTATCCAAGTCTCGCATCTTGACACGCATAAACACACCCACATGTTTCCCTCCGCGTTATCCGGGATTCTTCGCGCCGCTCGCACCTGTGGCGTGCCAGCCATCCGCAATCCCTTTGAAGTGATTGCCGCGAATTTTGCGGGCGCTCAACGACGTTTATGGAAACGCTACGCTCAGGTGAAAACCCTGCGCGGCTTGGCGGGATCTTTCCGGCGAGCGGTCGCGCGAGCGGGTTTGCGCACTCCCGACGGCACCCTGGGAATCGTGGCCACCGGCCATCTCAATCCTGACCTCTTTCGCGCCATTGCAGAAAACATGCCGGAGGGCACGTGGGAATTCGTCTGCCATCCCGGCTATCTGGACGACGATCTTCGGGCCGTAGGCACTCGCCTGCGCGAGTCCCGCGTGGAGGAACTTGCCGTATTAACTTCCGCGGAAGCTCGTGCAGCGCTGGAAAAACGTGGGGTGCAACTGATTTCCTATCGTGATCTTTAAAGTCGGACCCGGCCAGGAACAAAGCTGATGTACCACGGTGGGCATTATGCGGTAACTTCAGTAATTTCTGCCACGCCTGAGTCAGGCTATCATTGGCCGAGCGCGTTTTCATTGCAACCATGAGCGAACAGCGACCTGATCCGCGAACATCGACCGATCTCTCCGTACGAGTGTGGGGGATGGCTGCCAATGGTCAGACGTTTTCGCAGCATATTCGCGCCCGCAACATCAGCAGCTCGGGCGCACTCTTCTCCGGGCTCGAACACGAATTGAAAGTGGGCGATGTTATCGGCGTTCAATATGGCGACCGCAAGTCGCGCTGCAAAGTAATCTGGGTCATGGATGGCGGCCCCGTGCAGAAAGTCCAAGCCGGCGTCCAAATCGTCACCGATCAGGATTGCCCCTGGAGAAACGAGCTTTCCCCGGAACAGATAACGCCATCTCCTGAGCCCAGTAACCGTCGCCGCTTCACGCGCCATCGCATCTCCTTTCCGCTGGAGTTGCGCGACGAACGCGTAAAAACTCCCATGCGGGTGAATGCGACGGACGTCAGCGGCAACGGCTGCTACGTGGAGACCATTCTGCCGCTCGCGATCGGAATCACCCTGCGGGTCGAGTTCTGGATCGATGAGGAGAAGATTTCGACTTCTGCCGTGGTGCGCACCAGCGATCCCGGAGTAGGCAACGGAGTCGAATTTATCAGCATGACTCCGGACACAAAGCAACGTCTGCAGACTTACCTGGAAAAGGTCGATCCCCAGCGCGCGAATGTCTTCGACCGCAAAGCTCCGAACGAATGAACGCCTGACCCCTGAAACCCGCATAAAATCTGAATCGCACCTGGTTGGGGACCATCGAACCTACAGACTCTATGTCCAGCGAAAGAATGAAAATCGGAATTACCTGTTATCCCACCTATGGCGGGAGCGGGGTGGTCGCGACGGAACTGGGTTTGGAGCTCGCCCAGCGCGGCCACGATGTTCACTTCATTTCTTACG
>QIAI01000008.1:1976-14133 GCA_003224995.1 Acidobacteriota bacterium | reverse complement strand
TCCTTTTTTAAGAATCCCATACTGTCTTCGGAAGCATTTGCAAGTTTGAAAGCGAAGGCCGCGGCGCGTGGCCTGGAAATTCCTAACTACCCGGCGTTGGCATCCCAGAGAAAAGTTTCCGCCGCGTGGCTGGTTGAGCAGTCGGGATTTGTGAAGGGATACCGGCGCGGGCGCGTCGGGATCTCGCGGAAGCATGCGCTGGCCATCGTGAATCTGGGTGGAGCGACGGCAGCGGAAGTCATCGCATTGAAGAATGAAATCCAGGAAAAGGTCAAGCAACAGTGGGGGATTCGGCTGGAGCCGGAACCGGTAATGGTGGGATTCTGAGATCCGCTCAGCTTAAAGTGACTTTGCCACTCGCGAGGTCATAGACACCGGCCTCTACCTTCAGTTTGCCTGCCTTAAAAGCGTCGCGGATGACCGTCGAAGACGTTCGCAGCAATTCTGCTTGAATCTTTGCATTGGCCGTATGCTGCCGCTGTCATGAGGCAACCTGCAGGTGTACTGTTGATCATGGGCTACTTTTTGGTAGCAGCTAGCACCGCGCGGGGGACTCTATAAGATGCAAGGCTGGTCACGCTGGGCGAGCATCGCGATACTTGCAATCGCGCTCTTTCGAGAAGCGCTAACTGGTGTAAGGTCGCGATTACACCCGAATCCGTCTCCTCGGCCGCTGCGACCACCCGAAGCTGTTTCAAGCTTTGACATTACTTGACCCTCCACCAACAGGTGACTGGACTCTCACTCCCAACCAGACACCCGCGCCTTCATAATGGGCACACGGGGTCGTGGCTGCCGCAGGGATAGATCCCCGTGCCTCTCGACATGGGACTCAACCATCTCGACCTCGCCATCATCGCCGTCTACCTGATCGGCATCACGCTGTTCGGACTGCGCTTCCGAAAAAAACAGCGCTCGCTGCGCGATTACTTTCTCGCAGACCGCAACATTCCGTGGTGGGCGATCGCGCTGTCGATCGTGGCGGCCGAAACCAGCACGCTCACCATCATCAGCATGCCCGGCCTGGCCTACGATTCGAACCTCACGTTTCTGCAGGTCGCGATGGGCTATGTGGTGGGACGTGTCATCATCACCTTCGTACTCCTGCCCCATTATTTCCGCGGCGATCTCTACACTGCCTATCAACTCATTGAACGGCGCTTTGGAACGCGCCTGCGAACCGTGACCGCTTCCCTGTTCTTGCTGACGCGCGCGGCTGCGGAAGGGGTGCGCGTCTACGTCTTCCATCGCAATCATCACCGTGCTCACCCTGATTTATACGTTTGAAGGCGGATTGGCCGCCGTCATCTGGACCGACGTGGTGCAGACCTTCATCTATATCGGCGGAACGCTGGTGGGGGTCTTCACCATTCTGCACCTGGTTCCAGGGGGATGGCCCGCCATTCACAGCGCCGCGGCGAGCGCAGGCAAACTGAAAGTGTTCGACTTCACCCCAAACTTCTGGCTGCCCTACACCTTTTGGGCCGGATTGATCGGCGGCGCGCTCTTCAACACCGCCAGTCACGGCACCGACCAGCTCATCGTGCAGCGCTTGCTGGCAGCGCGGAATCAGCGCGAGTCCGGCACCGCTCTTTTGTCGAGCGGGATCGCGATTTTCTTCCAGTTTGCCTTGTTCCTATTGGTGGGCGTGATGTTGTGGGTGTATTACGGGTTGCCCTCATCGGCGTTTGGCAAAGCGGATTACATTTATCCAAAATTTATTGTGAGCAAGCTGCCGCATGGCATTTCGGGATTGCTGATTGCCGCGATCCTGGCGGCGGCCATGTCGAATTTGAGCGCGGCGCTAAATTCCTTGTCCTCGAGTTCGATGATGGATTTTTATTTGCGACGCCGGCCGCAGACCGACGATCGTGCACAGTTGCGGCTCTCGCGCGTTTCCACATTCTTCTGGGCTTTCCTGCTATTTGCGCTGGCCGTGCTCTCGTTGCACAAGGTCGCGCGCGTGATCGAGGTCGGACTGGCAATTGCCTCGGTGGCCTACGGAGCCCTGCTGGGTGTATTCCTCCTGGGCGTGCTGACCAAGCGCGCCACTGAACGCGGAGCCATGGTGGGAATGCTGTTCGGATTTGCCATTGAGCTTTATCTCTGGCTGGGAACCAAGGTGCCATGGACGTGGTATGTCGCGCTGGGCACGACGGTTACGTTTGCAGTTGGTTAT
Organism: Acidobacteriota bacterium; assembly: GCA_003224995.1. Taxonomy (GTDB): domain Bacteria; phylum Acidobacteriota; class Terriglobia; order Terriglobales; family Acidobacteriaceae; genus Gp1-AA133. The sequence goes on along the minus strand of QIAI01000008.1, from coordinate 11,954 downwards.
GCGGCAAGCCTGCTTCTGGCCGAAGGCTAGCGTTTATTCCTGTTTTTCATTCACTTATAGCTAAGTTACTGAAAATGCGTTCGGGGGCTGACTGGGCACCACAAATTAGGGTGGCGGCTCGCCACAGAACGCCCGCTAATAGCGTTCCGGGCCCGTCAGGGCGCGATTTGAAGTAGGAGCCGACGTTTGGGTCGTCCGGCCACCGGCGGCTCGCCTACGGGCTTTCTATTGCGATCTGTTAACCCTAAGCTAATGCCATAAGCACTCCACAAAAATCTTAAAACGCGGAGGATCACGGAGACTCCGCAGAGTTCGCCGGGAAAAAGCTTTCACCCGATGTTCGCAACAGGTCCGCGAAGATTGCTAAGAAACTTGGACTCAGAAAATGGGGCGGAACATCGGGTTGTAGATATCTCAAGCGAATGCCTCGTCAGCGAGTAGACCCGGCAACTGCGTGGTGAAAATGCCTTGACATGGCACAAGTGGCTGCGGCAGGCGACGGGTCCTTCGACTGCGTTCGGCTTGGCGCCTCACTGCGCTCAGGATGACAGATTTAATGGACTCTCATCGTTTTTGATTGACTCTCATCGTTTTTGATAGAACCCCATCGCTTTTAATAGACCGCATCGTTAGATTTGGCGCCATCAGTAAGAAAATTTCTCGTTTCTGAGTTTTGATTTTCGCTCGCGAACTCTGCGGCTTTCTCTGCGCACTCTGCGGCTTGAGATTTAGCAATTTCTCTGTGCCTCCGTATCTCTGTGGTGAAGCTTTTGGATTCACTATGCGGCCATTCTCTGCGCCCTCTGCGGTTTAAGATTTGGCGATTTCTCTGTGCCTCTGTGTCTCTGTGGTGGAGCTTTGGTCCCACGCGCCTTTCCCGTATACTGCAACTCCTCCGATGTCCACTCTTGCTTCACAGAAGGCTCCGCAACTGGCTCGCGACCTGGGGGTGAGCCATGCCTCGGCCATCGTGGTCGGAACCATCATCGGGAGCGGCATTTTTCTCGTGCCTTCCGAGATGATGCAGGCCGTGGGCTCGGCGAAGCTGGTGTTTCTGGCGTGGCTGGTGGGTGGGCTGCTCTCGTTTTTCGGCGCGCTTACTTACGCGGAGTTGGGAGCGATGAAGCCCGAGGCCGGCGGCGAGTATGTCTATGTGCGTGACGCCTACGGCCCGCTCGGCGGATTTCTTTATGCCTGGACCACGCTGCTGATTTCGAAGCCCGCTTCCATTGCGACGATTACTTACGGCTTCGTGCGCATTCTCGGAACGTTTCCCGTGTTCGCGTTCTTCTCGCACCCGCTTGTCACCAGGCCTCTGGCGGTGAGCTATGGCCAGATCGCCGCCATCACGGCCGCGGTTTTTATTTCCTTCCTGAACTACATCGGAGTGAAAAAGGCAGGCGAGTTTCAACTGGTCTTCACGATCCTGAAGGTGCTGATCATTGTGGGGATCGGGCTGGCTTGCTTTGCGTATCGCGAGGGCGCCGGATGGAGCAACTTTGCCAGCGATTTCGCGGGAGCGAAAGGCGGCATCGCGGGATTCATGGCGGCCCTGGTCGCGGCGCTTTGGGCCTATGACGGTTGGAACGATTTGAACCAGGTCGCGGGCGAGATCCGGCAACCGGAACGCAACATTCCCATCGCGCTCATTTTGGGGGTGGCGATGGTTGGCGCCTTATACATATTGGTGAACGCAGGCGTGCAGTACGTTTTGCCCGCGGCGGCCGTGGCGGCTTCTCCTCGTCCCGCTTCAGACGCGGTCGCTCTTGTTCTGGGCGCGCTGGGCGCCAGCATTGTGTCGGCAGGCATGGCGTTATCGATGTTAGTGACTTTGAATGGCACCACCATGAGTGGCGCGCGGGTTCCCTTCGCGGCCGCGCGCGACGGTTACTTCTTCCCTGCCGTGGCGAAGGTTCATCCCCGGTTTTTGACCCCGTCGGTTGCAATTCTTCTGCAGCTGGGCCTGGCGGTCGCGCTTTTGCTGGTCGGACAAAACTTTCGTCAGCTATTTACGCTGGCTATTTTTGCGGAGTGGCTGTTTTACATGATCACTTCCAGCACGGTGTTCGTCTTTCGCCAACGCGAACCGGACGCGCCGCGGCCTTACCGGGTGTCGGGCTATCCTGTTGTGCCCGCCTTGTTTGTTCTCGCATCCGGGGTTCTGCTCTATTACACCTTCACGGACAATCTGCTGAATTCCGCGGTGGGATCCATGGTGATCCTGGCGGGCGTACCGGTTTTCTACTACTTTCGACGGCGCTCGTCGGTGTGAAGGCGGGAGAAGCCAAGCCTGTTGCCCCGTTTCGGGACAGGTTTAGTATGAAAATTCAACTGATTACCAAGGTACACCAGCGGCAGACACGTTTACCCCGCCTCCCATTTCCCCTACCGTAAGGCTTCCACCCGCGCACTCTCCCCAGCCCGGGTTCCTCATATTGGAGCTATTGCATGGCCACGCCTTATCGCGGACCACAGTTCGACCTTCTTCCGACAAAGCGGATCAGCTGGCAAACCCTTGCGACCAGCTACGGCATCGAACTGGCCTTTCTATTGTTGTTGGTGAACATCGGTCTGCTGTTTCCGGAAAAATTGCAGGTGAAAACGAGTTACCACCTGACTCAGCTTATGCCACTGACCGGGCGCGAGCCGAAGCCGATGCCGAAGCCCAAGCCGCAGATGGTGCGGGCCAAGCTGCTTCCGCCCACTCCCGTGGCTGCGCCGCACCTGGTGGTGCCGCGCGAGGTGCGTGTGGCGATGCCGCGGCCTGAGCCCGAGCCAGAAGCACCAAAAGTGGTGGTCAACAATTTTCAGACGCCGCAGCTGAAGACGGTTTCCGGCGGGGCGCGTCCGCAGTTGATTCATACCGGTGATTTTTCTACCGGCAGTTCGGCCGCTCCCACGCTGAATGCTCCCGTACAGAAAGTGCAGACCGGAGGCTTTGGCGATCCCAATGGACTGAAGGGCGAAGGCAAGCCGGGAGCGCACCTGGTGGCAGCGGCCACGGGTTCGTTCGATCTGCCGCAGGGTCCGGGGAATGGAAATGGAACGGGTGGGGCAAAAGGCCTGAAAGGTACGGTCGCGAGCGCCGGCTTCGGCAATGGCGTCGCGATCGGAGGCAATGGCGATGGCCGCAGCAATGGTCGGGGGAACGCCGTGGCGACGGGCGGATTTGGGCAGCAGGAACTCTCGCATGGCACGCCCAAACCGCAGCTAGGAGATTCGGGTCCGCCTACCAACGCGGTGGAAATTACTTTCAAACCGAATCCGGTGTATAGCGACGAAGCTCGGCAGTTAAGGCTCGAAGGAGAAGTTTTGCTGGAAGTCATGTTTGGGGCCAACGGACAGTTACATGTGAATCGCATGGTCCGCGGGCTGGGTCATGGGCTGGATGAAGCTGCCATGGATGCGGCCAACCGGATGCGCTTCAAGCCGGCGCTGCGTAATGGCCAGGCAGTGGATTCCACTGCGATCGTGCACGTCAAATTTCAGTTGGCGTATTGAGAAACATGGAGATAAGAGTTATGCGCACTTCGAATTGGATGGTCATCACCCTGTTGTTATCCCAGCCGACGTCGCAGCCGGCCTCGGTCCAAACGTCCAGCCCGGCGCCGACGCCGGAGCAGGCGCAACCTAAGGCAAACCAGCAGCCCGAGCCGCCGCAGGCGGGACCGCAGCCCACCACCATGGATCAGGTGGTCGATCGCTTCGTGCTGCGCGAAAAGGGCCTGGTCAAGATGCTGCAGTCTCGTAACCCCGTGGTGGAGACCTATCTGCAGAACCTGACACTCGATCCGGCGCTCGGTCCGGTGCCCCAGAACGACCGGTATTTCCTGGGCCGCATGGACTTGAGCACGACCATCGACCGCAAGGACTACATCAAGGACGACCAGAGCATGGAGAAGCACCTGCTCGGCGGCTTCAGCAAGCTGTTCAAGGTGCAGTACCAGCCGCTGGGATTTTCCTGGATGGTGTTTGCCGATCGCAATGACTTCGATCGCCAGCACTATGACTTCCGCTACGTGCGCCGCGAGTTTTTGGGCGACGTACGCTGCCTGGTATTCGACGTGACCCCCAAACCCAAGAGTGGCCAGGGCCGCTTCCTGGGGCGCATCTGGGTGGAGGATCAGGACTACAACATCGTTCGTCTGAACGGGACCTACGCGCCCCGTCCGCGCAACGCTTATTTCTTCCACATGGACAGCTGGCGCCTGAATCTGATTCCGGGCTACTGGGTGCCGGCCTTCATCTACAGCGAAGAAGGCGACTTCAGCGCTGGGGTGAAGAATCAGATGGCCTTCAAGGCGCAGACCCGCATCTGGGGCTATGACCTGAAGAAAGACGGCGCTTCGGATGAGCTCACCAATATCCGCGTCGATAGCGTGCAGGACGACAGTCCGACCGCGCAAGACGCTTCGCCTCTGGCCGCGGAACGGCAGTGGCAGCAGCAGGCGGAAGACAACGTAGTCGAGCGCCTGCAGCGCGCCGGCCTGCTCGCCCCCGACGGCGATCTGGACAAGATTCTGCAGACCGTGGTCAACAACATTGAAGTCACCAACAACATTGATCTGCCCCGCCCAGTCCGGACGCGCGTGCTGTTGACCTCGCCGCTCGAGACCTTCAGCGTGGGCAACACCATCATCATCAGCCGCGGCCTGATTGACACGCTGCCCGATGAGACCAGCCTGGCCATGGCGCTTTCCCATGAACTGGCGCACATCGTTCTGGGACACAACCTGGGCAGCAAGTACGCCTTCAACGACCGCATGCTGTTCTCCGACGAATCGACGTACCAGAACCTGGGATTCAAGCACATTCCCGAGGAAGAAGCCGCCGCCGACAAGAAAGCCATTGACATGCTGAAGAACTCGCCCTACGCGCAGAAGCTGGATGCTGCGGGCCTGTTTCTGAAGATGCTCAATACCCGCGCCGTCGCCCTGAACGCTTTACTCACGGCGCACCTGGGAAACAGTATGGCTGAGGGTGCAGCCGTCACCCGCATGTCACAGCTGATGGGTTCGGCTCCGCAGGTGGACTGGAACAAGCTGGATCAGATTGCTGCCCTGCCCTTGGGCGGACGCGTGAAGCTGAATCCGTGGGACGATAAAGTCGAACTGGTGAAGTCGCAGCCGGTCGCGATCACCTCGGCGCGTGACAAGATGCCGTTTGAAGTGACGCCGTTCTTCCCGCGGCTTACCCGCACGGGCACGGCAGACAATGCCACCGTGAATGGCAACGCGGCGAATGGGACGACGGCGCCGACAACGGCCAGCGTGAAGCCCACAAACTAAATCATCCACAATCGAGGTTGAAGGAAGCGAAGGCCGGGATCGGAAGCAATTCCGATGTCCCGGCCATCGTTGTTTCACGGCAGTCGTGGGTTGTTGGTCGTTGGTCGTTGGCAGGATCCGCTTCTCCACTGAGAGCGGCCTGGCCATACATAACCGAGCTGACAGGAAATCTACGGAAACCTTGGGGGTGCTCCCACGTCTAACCCCTGCCTTTTTGCGGGCACAGGAGGCTCGCTCCCATGAAATCCATGCAAATCTTCACGTTGTCCGCAGTTCTGATGTTCGCGGTAACTGCATTTGGACAGAGCGCAAAGAGCACCACGGCCGCGAGCGCACCGCCTGCGCAAGCCTCGCAACCGGCGCCCACATTGGCCTCCGCCCTCGATCGCGAGATCAGTGCCATTGAGAAGCAAGTTCTGGAAGCTGCCGAAGCCATGCCGGAAGACAAATTCAACTTCTCTCCCGAGAGTTTGAACATTCCGGGCAGCAACTACAAGGGTGTGCGCACGTTTGCGGTACAAGTCAAGCACATCGCGTCCTCCAACTATTTCATCTGGTCGGGGCTCACCGGCGATAAGGTGCCGGAAAATATAAAGGACGGGAATGGTCCGGCGGACCTCAAGACGAAAGCCGAGATTCTGAAGTTCCTGCAGGATTCTTTTGCGCTGGGTCACAAGGGCGTGGCTACGTTGACCCCCGAGAACATGCTGCAAACGCCCGAACACAGTAAGTCGACCCGGCTGCGGCTGGCCACATTCGGGGTCGCGCACGCCTTCAATCATTACGGCCAGATGGTCGAGTACTTGCGGATGAACGGAATTGTGCCTCCCGCGAGCCGGGGTAAGTCCGATTGATGGGTGCAGCCGTTCGAACTTCCGGCGTCGGGACCTAGGGAGATGCGTCGGTCGTTGGCAGGATCCGCTTTGTCCTAACGAGTTCGGTGTTCTCTGAGTTGGGTGTCCCCTTCGCGGCCCAGTTAGCGACCACAGAAGGGCCGCGAACCTGGGGCACCAGGCTTTGCTGAAGGCTGACGACGCAAGACGAACAAACGCCTCACTGGGCGGGTGGTGCAGATCTGGAACTTGACGCCGGCCGCATCTGAAGATCTTGCGCGAGTTTGAAACTCAGTTCGGTTTCCGGCGGAATCTCCTTTTTGCGTCCGGTATAAACCTGGGCACCTGCGCCTCCGGCGCCGCCTACTAACGCGCCGATGGCCGCTCCTTTTCCGCCACCCAATAACGCGCCCAGAACCGCACCCACCGCCGCTCCTCCGCCTACATACTTGGCAGTGCGCTTGTTGGCGCCCAGACCTCCGGGCGCCGAGCTCTTATCTTCCGTGGTGAGCAGGTAGCGTCTGCCGTTGACGGTCACCGAGCGGAGATCAAGAGTGGTGTCATTGCCATTGGCAACCGCAACCAGGCGCGCTCGCGATCCTTTGGGGATTACCACCGAGCCGGAGCTGCCGGTGACGTCATTGCTGACGGTCGCGCCGAACTTGGCATTGGCCTCGGGCTTGGCCGGGATGGCGGTATCGGTGCGAACTTTTATGTCGGTATCTTTGGGTAGCGTCTGGCCCCACGCCGAGGACGCGAGCAGGACAGCCCCAACCACAAGCAGCAATTTTGCGGATTTCATCGCGAATTCTCCCCGGGGAATGGATGCTTGGGAAAAGCTCCGCAGTTGTGAGCGCGCAAATAAAACCGATTCCGTGAACTGCTGTAGGTACGAGCCGGTACGACATCGGAAATCAGCAAGCCTTGGAAGAAGTGGAGGATAAGTAGAGTGCGGGGTGAGAACCAAAAGGGGTGCGAAACAAAACAAAGCACTTGGCACTTCGCTGCGCGGAGCCAGATTTTACAGTGCAGGGTTATCCGGGGGTTCCCTTCTTTTTCGGAGCTTTCCCCGGCAGGCTGGCAGGATTTTCGTGCGTTTTCTCGCGGAAGGCGCCTTTCATGCCTCCGGCAAGCCCGACACTGGATTCGCCGAATTTGTCGCGCAGTTTGTCGGCGGCGGCCATGGCTTGTTGCCAACGCTGGTGACGGCCGTCATCCAGCAGATTCATCTGGCCGGCGGGTGTGTCTTCGAACGATGAGACGTGAACTCCCAGCAAGCGGATCTCGGCGCCCTTCTTCCAATTCGCGCGGAACAGGGCGCGGATCTGATTGAAAATCTCGGTGTCGAGTTGGGTGGGCGCGGGAAGTGAATGGGCGCGCGTGATCGTGGTGAAGTCTTTGTAGCGCAATTTGAGTTGAATGGTGCGAGCGTGGAAACTGTGCTCGCGAAGGCGGCGCGCCACCATTTCGGAGAGGCGCATCAGGGTCGATTCCAGTTGGGACTGATTGGCGGTGTCCTGGTTGAAGGTGTGTTCGTGGCTGATGGACTTGGGATCCTCGTGCGCGCCGACTTCGGCATCGAACCAGCCGCCGGCATCTTCGCCCCGGGCTTTTCCGGCGAGCGCGAGGCCCCATTTTCCGAAGTGCTCCTCGAGAACGCCTTCTTCCAACTTCGCTAAATCTCCAACCTGGCGGATACCCATGGCATGCAGATTCTGCTCCATGACCTTGCCGACGCCGGGAATGTCGCGGACGTCGAGCGGGGCGAGAAACCTGGCCTCCTAGCCGGGAACGACCCAGAGAACGCCGTTCGGCTTGGCTTTGGCAGAGGACACTTTCGCGATCAGGCGAGACGCGCCAATGCCAATCGAACAGTTCAAATGGGTTTCTGATTTCACTTTGTTGTGCAAGGAATGTGCGGCCCGCAGCGGCGGACCGTGCAGGCGATTGGTGCCGGTCATGTCGAGATAGGCTTCGTCGATCGAGGCCATCTCCACCAGCGGAGAGAAGGTATTGAGCACCTCGAACACTTTCGTCGAGCACTCTCGATAACGATCGGGGTGGCCATCGACGAAAATCGCGTGCGGGCACAATTTGGCGGCGGTGCGCAGCGGCATGGCAGAGTGCACGCCGAACTTGCGCGCTTCGTAGGAGGCGGCGGACACGACTCCCCGCTCGTTACGCTGTCCGCCCACCACAACGGCTTTGCCTTTCAGCGATGGATCGAACAATTCCTCGACGGAAACGAAGAAGGCATCCATGTCGACGTGGAAGATAGTTTTGTCCTGCGGCTCCATAGAAGAGAAGGCGAAACCTGAGAAGGAATTTTAGCAGCGTTGGCAGCGAGAAAGGAGTCGAACGATATCAATTTTTAACTTCTATAAAAGGAACAATATGAGTTAAGAGTGGGATGGTTCCCGGCGTTGTCGATTACGGAACAGGCGCACTCAATTGGCGCGCCCTTTCGTACACCTTTACGTACTCCTTTGCGGAGGCGCTCCAGGAAAAGTCTTTCGCCATGCCGTTGCGCATGAGCACCTGCCATGAAGCTTCGTCGCGGAAGGCCTGCAGGGCAGCTTTAACCGTCAACAGTAAAGACTCCCCGTTGTATTCATAAAACTTGAAGCCGGTTCCCTTGCCGGTGCGGGCGTCCCAGGGTTCGATGGTGTCGTCGAGGCCGCCGGTGGCACGCACGATGGGCACAGTATTCAAGCCGCAGGGTTCGTAGCGGGAGGGCATAAGAAACATGTCGGCGCCGGCTTCGATCTTGTGGGCGATGGCGTTGTCATAGGCGACCTTGACCGCGATCTTGTGCGGGAACTGCTTCTGCAGACGTAGGAACATGTCTTCGTAATCTTTGTCGCCGGTTCCGAGCACGATGAGGATCATATCTTCGCGGGCGAGGCGGTCCATGACCTGCGCGATCAAATCAAAACCCTTCTGTGCTGCGAAGCGCGAGACGATCCCGATCACGGGTAGCTTGGGGTCGGCGTTCTTGATGCCGAAGGTGGCGAGCAGATCAGCTTTGTCGAGCGCTTTGGGGGAAAGGTCGGCTGGACTGTACCTGGCGGCAATCAACTTGTCGACAGCGGGATTCCACTCGTCATAGTCCACGCCATTCAGGATTCCCGTCACCGTAGCGGCCCGGTCCCGCAATACGCCTTCGAGGCCGAAACCGTACTCGGTGGTCTGGATTTCCTGGCTGTATTTGCGGCTCACGGTGGTGACGTAGTCGGAAAAGACCAGCGCGCCCTTGAGAAATGAACAGATCCCAAGGCAGCATCAACAGAGGCAGAATCTCCGCGGGAAACAGGCCCTGGTAGCCCATGTTATGGATGGTGAAAACGGTGGCCAGGTTCTCAAACGCCGGGTCTTCCGCGTAAAAGGTGCGGAGCATGACAGGAATGAGAGCGGATTGCCAGTCATGACAGTGGAAAACGTCGGGCGGTCCGACGACTTTGGAAGCTTCAATGACGGCGCGGGAAAAAAGGGCAAAGCGTTCGGCATTGTCGGGGTAGTCTCCAGCTGCCGTGCCATACAGCGCCTCGCGATCGAAGTAGTGGGGATAATCGACGAAGTAGTAGCGGATTCCGGACTGGTTGTTGGAAGTGAGCAGCGAGCAAAAACGGTAGCGATCATCGAAAGGCACGGTGATACTGCGCACGACGGTCTGCGGATCGGCCAGTTTGGTCTGACGATAGCGTGGAAGATAAACGCTGACCTGGTGGCCTTGAGCGGCCAGCGCACGCGGCAAGGCGCCTACCACGTCGGCGAGCCCACCGGTCTTGGAAAAAGGCAAACCTTCCGAGGCGGCAAACGCGATGTGCATGAACAGCATCCTCCAGAGCCGCGAAACC
>QIAI01000008.1:0-1761 GCA_003224995.1 Acidobacteriota bacterium | reverse complement strand
GAACTTGATCGTGTGCTGGCCGCGCAGTTGCGCATGAAGTTCGCGCTCCATCCAAACGTAGAAATCATTGAAGGCGATGTGCTGGCGATTGATTTCGGCACGCTCTTCGGGCCCAAGCCGGGCGCGTCGCGGCCGGGGCTGGTGCAGGCGCCGGAGCCGGTTTCGGTGGTGGGAAACCTTCCCTACTACATCACGTCTGAGATTCTGCTGCGGCTTTTTGAATTTCGCCAGAATTTCAAAACCATCGTGATCATGGTGCAGAAGGAAGTGGCCGACCGGCTGGCGGCGTCACCCGGCAGCCGCGATTACGGACTGCTATCAGCCACCGCGCAGTTGTACGCGAAAGTGGAGAAGCTGTTTACTCTGCCGCCGGGCGCGTTTGCTCCCGCACCGACGGTGCACTCGTCTGTGGTGCGCCTGGTGATGTCTCCGCAGCTCGAGAGTTTGCGCGTCGAAGAAACTGCGTTCGTGCGATTTCTGAAACTCTCTTTCGGACAGAAACGGAAGACGCTCTGGAATAACTTGAAAACCGAGTATGCCGCTGATCCATTAAAAGAGGCATTACAAGAGGCCGGAGTAAAGCCCACGGTGCGGGCTGAGACCCTGCCGCTGGAGAAGTCGGCAGCCATTTTCCGGGCGCTGGCTGCGCGCAATGGAAGCCCGCCTTTTTCTGGGAAGTAGCCCGGCTCCGCCAGGAGGTGCTATGGGCACAGCCGTCATTCGCCACCCCGCTGTGGCGGGAAAGTTCTATCCCAAAGATCCGCGAAGGTTGCTGGCAGATGTTCAATCTTATTTGAGCCCGGCGGCCGAGCCCATCCCAGCGCTCGGGTGTGTGGTTCCACACGCGGGCTACATGTATTCCGGACACGTGGCGGGAGCGGTCTATGCCGCACTGGGGATTCCGGCTCGCTGCCTGGTGCTTTGCCCGAATCACACCGGCATGGGGACACCGCTGGCGATCATGAGCGAGGGCTCGTGGGAAACTCCACTCGGCGAGGTGACGATCGACTCCGAACTAGCCAGAGCTTTGATGCAGCGCTTTCCGCTGCTCAGCGAGGACGCAACCGCGCATCTGGCCGAGCATGCCATCGAGGTGCAATTGCCATTTTTGCAGGCGAAGCGGCGGGACCTGCGCTTCGTTCCGATTGCGATCGGGACGCGGCAGTTCGACGCGCTGGAAGGTTTGGGGAAAGCGATTGGCGAGGTGCTGTCGCAATTGGAAGAGCGAGTCCTGGTGCTGGCATCGAGCGACATGAATCACTATGAGTCGGACGTTGTGACCCGAGGAAAGGATCGGAAAGCGATCGAGCGCATTCTGGCTTTGGATGCGGCGGGACTCTACGCGGTCGTGATGCAGGAGGAGATCAGCATGTGTGGCTTTGGGCCGACCGTGGCCATGCTGACCGCGGTGAAAGCTCTGGGCGCACGCAAAGCCGACCTGATCCGGTACGCGACTTCCGGAGATATTTTCGGGGATCGGGAAATGGTGGTGGGGTATGCGGGGATCGTGGTTGCGTGAGTTCGCGAGCTTACAGATCCGACAACAAAGTTAAGGGCCACTCATCCGAGTAGCCCTTTTTTCTAAAATGCAGAAGCTCTAGTGATGGCTGGGTGGGGAGGGGCGGCCTCCTCCGGTGCTAACACGACCGGGGCTGACGGGGGCTGCACCGGTGTTCATGCGGGTGCCAGCATTTCCGGTACCCATGTGACTGCCGGCAGTACCGAAGCCACCTGCGGGCATGCTGCTGGTACGAACGGGAG
>QIAI01000007.1 GCA_003224995.1 Acidobacteriota bacterium | reverse complement strand
GCCGCTTGACATTGTGGCCAGACAGGCTGGAACTGACAAACTGCTTACCCTGAAGAACGGCTTCCACAGCGGGTAATAGTTCCTTTCCGGCATCAGACTTGAGGACATAGCCGCCCGCACCAGTCTGCAAAGCTTCCTCTACGATGTCCCAAGAGCGATTTTCACTAAGGAAGAGAATTTTGGACTTCGGGGAGTGCTCTCGGATTCGGCGAGCGGCCTCAATTCCATTCAGTGTCGGAAGTCCGATGTCCAGCAAAATCAAGTCCGGTTCCAGTTCTTGCGCTTTGCGGACCCCTTCAAGTCCATCCGAAGCCTCGCCAATGATCTGTAGTTCTGGTTGTTGCTCAAGTGTCGACGTGACAAAGCGTCGCAACGGTTCGTAGTCGTCTACGACAAGAACGCGGATTGGACGCTCAGCCATGCAGTGCCGCCTGATTTAACTTGAACCGGAACTGCGGAAATAAATTGCTCAATCCACCAACCAAAATTCCCACACTCGAGTAGTTCTTTTCGTTGCGCAAGGGCAATGTTGAGCCGGGCCGAATCGAGTACCGAGACTCGACAATTCGCTGGAGCAGCGGGAAATCGCTTCACACAATTTAGCCTTCTGAATACTACTTGGAATAGCTCTTTCGGGCCACTGTGGAAGACACACCTGCACGGATTCCAGGGCAGAAAGCCAGCCGCTGGCTTGAGCCTAAATTGTGTGACAAGGCCTAATTACTGTGCTAACTTGTGCGCCGGAAGAAGTGCCCTTCCCCCGAATGCCGCTACCGTGGTTGATAGTTCTAAACCATCGTTGCTGTCCTGCGGTAGCGGCATACGCAGGTCCAGCAGGTTCTAAATTCGCCACCACTGAATCGAATGACCCCGACGATCGCCTTCTGCACGCTGAAAGCCATCACGCTCCGAAGCGTATCGAAGCGAGCATCGGAATTGACCTGAGCGGCTAATGATCTTGCATCACGCAAAGGGCTTATTGAGGTTAGATCTGAAGTTCAGAGGGGTCTCTCGCAAGATTGCTCTCGGGCAACGACGAATCACGACCAACGTGGCATCATTCCCTTCGGCTTTGATTCTTACGAGTACCCGCCAACTCGTGTTGATCAGATGAACTCTAAGGCTAATATTTCGGCTCGGTACAAAGCGCTGTTGCAAGCCAATGAGCTTGCACTCACCAGATCGACATGCGAAGCAGTTTTTCAAGGCATGTGCCGAGCCTTGAAGAAGATAGTTCTTTATCATCGCGCTGGATTGACGGTTTACGATCCCAATCACGACAGTCTCACAATCGCAGCTCTGTATGGTGCATACGAAAATAGCACTTTTCGCGTCGGTGACCTCCTTGACCGCAATGCCAGTCAGAATGGCTGGACATTTGAACATCAATCCAGGACGATTCGGCGCAATTTGCCTCGGGATGCTCGATTTCCCCCTGAACAGCAGACGGCTAAGGAAGGGTTTCGGTCGTTGTGTTCCGTGCCATTGATAGTCCGTGGAAATAGCATTGGCGTGATGACCGTCGTTGGAGCTCACAAAAATCAGTTCTCCACCAGACATGCAGAACTTCTACAACAGATGTCCAACCCACTCGCACTTGCAATAACCTCGATGATTCCACATTGCACCGTTCACGCGAATACGATACTAGTGTGTCCCAGATGTATCGGGGCTGCCGGAGGCAAAGCGACTGTTTCGAAGCACCAGGCGGACTTGTCAGCGTGGGGTAAAAAAGGTGGACGCGGTCGCAGAAAATTAAATTTAAGTTGACAAATAAGTTTGTAGCGAGAAAATACTGCAGCCGTGCCTCAGCGTCCACGCTGCGCAATACATAAAGACACCGAATTGATCTGCCCTCGCTGCATCGGCAGTCGGGGTGGAAAAGCAACGATTAAGAAACATCGAAAAAAATTGTCGCGCTGGGGTAAAACAGGCGGGCGACCTCGGACAAAATAGTGCAGGCTTTGTTTGAGGGGCGATCTGTTGGACGATTATCGAGTGACGCCCAATAACAGCCACCCTGACGATAGTTCCGAACGCAGGCTTTTTTTTTGTTTTGGAATGCGGTCTGGTGAACTAGTGAAAGCGGCTGACCTAGATGTGGCTGACGAAGTACTGAGGAAAACGGTTTCACGGCGTAGCGTGAGAAATGTGGACAGCGTCTACTTTTTCTGGTAAGCAGGGTCGAGACGTGACCCTTGCTTCTTATCCACGAAAGTACCGTTGCAATAACATTGTGGCTCCCCTTGTGTCCTTGGACCCGGATAACGATCGGAATGAAGACGACAACCTCGGCCGTTGTCAAGACAGTGTCAATGCTTACGCCACCTCGGCGAGAAATTTGTAGCCTGCTCCCTTCACCGTGACTATCAATTTGGGCCGTGTGGCATCCGTCTCTAGTTTCTGCCGAAGGCTGTGTATATGCATATCCAAGGTTCGCGTGAATGCTCCGCAGTTATAGCTCCATACCGATCGCAACAGTTCGTCGCGGGACACCAGGCATCCGGCTCTCTCAACGAGATACCGAAGAAGCCGAAATTCCAGGTTGGTAAGAGAGACAGGGTTGCCGTTTCGTTTTACCTCGGTGTGCGCGAGATCGATACAGAGCGATCCGAATTCATGCTTTTCCTTACGTAGGATACTTTTCAGTTTTTCGACCGCAGCCATTCTTCGATCTGGCGCGAGCTCACTTAAAGCTTGGAGACAAGTTTCTTGCCACTCATTCGTCCGTGTGTCAGACATGGCCCTTCTCCTAGTCCACAGCAAACAACGAACCGGACTCAGCGGTAACGTGCCCGAAGTTGAACAATCCGACTCGGTGAAACCAGAAATTGCAGTTCAATACAGTCAGCTGGTACGGCCAACTAGCAATATTGACAGTGTTTCTGCCTTTGAATCAGAACATGTGTCGGAGCCGGAGCGACGCTGTAGGTGGATCTCCGCTAACAGATTTCACCAAAAGCCACTATCCGCCATTTTGAGAGGTTTTTTTGGCGTAATGATTCCATAACAACGTCGGGTCCCAGGCCCGAGTAGACTCGGGAAGCGCTAACAACCAAAGGACTGCCTGAGAATAAGCTGCGAGGGAGTTTTGGGTATGGCACATCCATGGTGGGTCAACCTTTTGATTGCGGTCCCATTCTTCTCGTATGTTTTCTGGCAGAGAGCATCCATCTCATTCACGAGAAATCACCTGCTGGCTGCTGCCCTATTCGCAGCATCATTTGGAGTCGTTGAAGGTACAGTTGTGGTGTATCTGCGGGCTGTGCTGGGAGCTACGGCAGGCTATAGCACCTCGCTTTCAGGGGTGGCACAGTTCTCCGACGTTTGAGCCAAGTCAGGTTGGAACCGGCTGCGCTACCGCCATCGCTGTTGAGGGTCGAGGTATTCCGTGAAGGGGCGCCATTTTTATGCTGATCAGCGTGGCACTCCTGGCGGCGGCGAACGCGCAGGGACGGTGGGCCATGTTTCTCTGGACCTTCGCGATTTGGGATCTCACTTACTACGTAATGTTGTGAGTGACACTCGGGTGGCCTGCTTCCATTACAGATAGCGATGTGCTCTTCCTGATTCCTGTCCTGTGGGTCTCGCCCGTTTGGTTCCCGCTTCTAGTTAGCATTCTGTCTGTAGGAGCGTTTCTGACGGCGAGACGACCTAACATTCGGCGGCAGACCGGATCCCTAGCGAGTACCGGCGTCTCAGAATGAGATCTAAGCTATCGCTAAAAAATGTGCAAGTTCCCTCAAAATATTGATTTTTTTGACAGTTACTCCTTCATCGCTTTTCAGCGGAGTTTCAAGCCGTAAATGCCGCTACTGAATTGAACTTGCTGCCTGCGAGAAGACGCTATTGGAGTTTGAGCCGATCAGCCGTATTGTGCCGACCACAAGAACGAGGATCACGGCCAGCATCACGGCGTACTCAGCGATGTCTTGGCCTTCATCGTTCGCCCAGAGTTGGTAAAGGAAGCTAGACATGACGAAGTCCTTCGATGTGCCTGCGTGCTCACTTGAGCAAGTAGTGGAATGTTGCGAATCCGACAGCGTAGAGGAGGATGAAGGCGCCACTTATCTGAGCAAGGCTCCTGTACCCCGCCTTGGATGTTTTCAGCTTGCTGATTTCTGCCATGATCTCCGACCGTCTAATCTGGCGAAACGCATAAGCGCCGTTGTCGGTAGGGTTGGGATCTGGAGAGTAGGCATGCACCCTATCAAACAGCTCAATGATCCTCAGTTCCTCGTGCAGACATGCCAGGCCGTTTCGCTGCAGCCACATATGGGCCTCTTGACGCAGAATGTAACGTGCTTTGGGAAGACCCAGTCGAACTGCGTTTTGAATTCCGTCTGACAGGTAGGCTCGGCTGGCTGCGTTAGCAACACACTACACCCTTAGGGATAGTTCGTCACTAGCAGTTCTGCTAGTCGAGCATGAATCTCGTATTAATCCTCGATCCCACAAAATAAAGGCGTAAACTCTCGATGTTTCTTCTAGCAAATGATCGCCGCACTCTTACGTGACGATTCTTACGAAATCAGATTTTCGTTCGAGGGCGCACGAAAGAATGAAACCAGCGGTGAGGTTTGTTCCACCCTGAGAACGCTCTACTTAGGACATGAAGCGGCGGGTGCCGGCTGTCCACAGTCGAAAGTGCCTGCCAAGGCGACCGCGGTCGCCCCAGACAGATTCTGTGTGGTCACTGATTTGTTGTGCGAGTACCAGAATTGCTTGAGTTCGCGGCAGCTGTGCAGCTTGGTTTGATCATTGTAGGCTGATGCCGAATATGGGTGGGCGTGAATTAGAGACCAGTATGACCCAACTGCACCCTGAAACCAAAGCCCTCTTTACGTCGGGAGATCCAGATCAAGCAGTTGCACCATCAGGAAGGTCTGACAGAAGACGTCGAGATCACACAGAAACCTCTTTACTCTAAAGAGGCCTTGGCAGCCAAGGCACGGTCGACCACACGGCAAAGGTTTGAATCACGACTAAGCTTCGATCTGAACGAACAATTCGCCGAACCGCCCACCCCA